>JBJFHW010000209.1:0-2534 GCA_051893965.1 Acutalibacteraceae bacterium | reverse complement strand
ACGCTTAAAATTTTTGTACTGACGCTTTTTTTTGATTTGCCGTTGGGACTGATTATAAGCTTCGGCTCAATGAGCAAATTCAAGCCGCTTAAGGCAATTTCAAGATTTCTGGTCTGGGTAATAAGAGGAACCCCTCTTATGCTTCAGCTGATTGTTATTTATTACGGCCCCGGTCTGATCGGAACATGGGCGCAACGACTCGGTTCTTCTTCGGAAATTGTTCAATGGCTTGCAACATGGCAGTGCTTTGACCGATTTACCGCGGTTATGATTGCTTTTGTCATTAACTATGCGTGCTATTTTTCCGAAATTTACCGCGGTGGAATTGAAGCGATTCCGAGAGGACAGTATGAAGCCGGACAGGTACTCGGCCTGACAAAATCACAGACATTTTTCAAGGTTGTTCTTTTTCAGGTTATCAAGCGTATCATTCCGCCTATGAGCAACGAAATCATCACACTTGTCAAAGATACATCTCTTGCGAGAATTATTGCCGTTTATGAAATTATCTGGAACGGACAGGCATTCATCAAAAGCCAGGGCTTGCTTTGGCCGCTTCTTTACACTGGTGTGTTCTATTTGCTGTTCTGCGGACTTCTCACCGTTATTTTCAGAAAGATTGAAAAGAAACTGGATTATTATCACAACTGAGGGAGGAAATTATTTTGGCAATTCTTGAAGTAGAAAACCTTGTAAAAAGTTTTGGCAAAACACAGGTGCTTAAAGATATTTCCTTTCAGCTGGAGGAAGGTCATGTCCTCTCCGTCATCGGCTCTTCCGGAAGCGGAAAAACCACGCTTTTGCGCTGCATCAATTTTCTTGAAACCGCAGACAGCGGAAAAATTGTTGTTGACGGCGATGTGATTTTTGACGGCGACAGCGAAGTGAAGCTGACAAAAAAACAGCAGCTTGAAAAGCAGCTGAAAATCGGCCTTGTTTTTCAGGATTTCAACCTTTTTCCGCAGTATAATGTGCTTGACAATGTGACGCTCGCACTGAAAGTCAGAGCAAAAAAACGCCCCGATTACCGAAAAAACAAAAAGGAAATTCTGGCGCAGATTGATGAAAAAGCAAAAGCCGTGCTCAAAAAAATGGGGCTGGAAGACAAGATTGAAAACTATCCCTGCCAGCTTTCGGGCGGACAGAAACAGCGTGTTTCCATTGCAAGAGCCATGGCGCTTGAGCCGAAAATTCTTTTCTTTGATGAGCCGACTTCGGCGCTTGACCCCGAACTGACCGGCGAAATTCTGAAAGTTATCCGTGAACTTGCCGAAGAAAAAATGACAATGGTCATTGTTACGCACGAAATGACCTTTGCCAAAGAGGTTTCGGATTATATTGTGTTCATGGACAACGGCGTAATTGCCGAAGAGGGCGAAGCGCAGGAAGTCATCGAACACCCGAAAACGGACAGACTGAAAGAATTTTTAAGCAAAATTTCAGATTAACAGTTTTCTCACCCGGACAGCGCAAAGCCGTTGACCGGGGAGTTCTTTTATGCTATAATCAAAGTAATTTAACAAAAGGTGGAAATAAAATGACGATAATTTATACTTCAAACACAGGCTCAACAAAGGCTTATGCCGAAATGCTCAGCCAAAAAACAGGCTATCCCTGTTTTGCTCTTTCAGAAGTAAACGATGTTTCGGGTGACGAAGAAATCATCTATATGGGCTGGGTTATGGCAGGAACCATTCAGGGACTTTCAGAAGCGAAAGAAAAATTCAGTTCTATTAAAGCTGTTTGCGCTGTCGGCATGATGGGCGAAAAAAGCGAAGAAGAGTTAAAAACCAAAAACGCCGTTACCGAACCGCTGTTTACTCTTTACGGAAGCTTTGACATTTCCAAGCTCAAAGGCATGTATAAAATGATGATGAACATGATGATGAAAATGATGAAATCAAAGCTGAAAGACAGCAAGGATCCGGAAGAATTAAAGGTGCTTGAACTGCTAGACAAGGGTTTCAATTTTGTCAAAGAAGAAAATCTCAATAAAGTTCTTGAATTTTTGGGCTTTGAAACCGTAAAAGAAGAAAACAGCGAAGAATAAAAATCAATATCACAAACACAACGCTTACCGGACTGTCGGCAAGCGTTGTGTTTTTGGTGACTTATTTTTAAAGACTTTCACGCATTTTGAGCAAAATCATTTTTTCCCGCCTTGAAACCTGAACCTGCGACATATTCAGCCTGTCCGCTGTTTTTGCCTGCGTCATGCCTTTAAAATAGCGAAATTCAATCAGCTTTCTGTCGCGCTCGTCAAGGTTTTTAATCAGATCATACAGAGCGATTCTGTCTGAAATTTCTTCTTCGGGCGAATGTACCGGTATGTCAAGCTGGTGGGTGTCTCCCTCATCATCGTTCGATGTCAGCGAGATGGTCGGCATAGAAACCGTAATCAGCTGCGCCGCCTCCGTGATTTCAACGCCGAGTTTTTGCGCAAGTTCGCTGATTGTCGGTTCACGCTGAAGCTCGGCGGCAAGTTCCTGCTTGACTTTCATTGCCGCGCGTGATTTTTCTTTGAGTGTTCGTCC
>JBJFHW010000208.1:0-2545 GCA_051893965.1 Acutalibacteraceae bacterium | reverse complement strand
ATCACCATGCAGGAGCTTTCGGAAAAATATGAATTTGAAGAACTGCATGACCTGATTGAAGCCCACTATCAAGAAACAAATTCGCCCAAGGCAAAACGGATTCTTGATGACTTTGCTTCTTACAGCAAGGAATTTAAGAAAATCGTTCCCGTTGATTATGCAAAAATGCTTCAGTCCATCTCGCTCATGGAAGAAAAAGGCATGAGCCGCGAACAGGCGGAAATTGAAGCTTTCTATGCCAACATTAAGTAAAGGAGCTGAGCGAAAATGGGTAAAGATAGAGGATTTCTTGACTATAAAAGAACAGGCAACCTGACGGTACCGCCTGAAAAAAGAATAAAGAATTATAACGAATTTCACACAATGCTTTCCGTAAAAGACAGACGTGAACAGGGCGGCAGATGCATGAACTGCGGCGTTCCGTTCTGTCAGTCGGGCATGGTGCTTTCGGGCATGAGAACCGGCTGTCCGCTTCACAATCTCATTCCCGAATGGAACGATGAAATATATAACGGCAACTGGGAGCACGCCCTTTCAAGGCTTACCAAAACCAACAATTTCCCGGAATTTACCGGCAGAGTGTGCCCCGCTCTTTGCGAATGTGCCTGCACCTGCGGCTACAACGGCGAAAGCGTTACCGTGCACGACAACGAGCTTGCCATCATCGAATACGGCTTTGCAAACGGTCTGATCAGCGACGAACCGCCTGCCGTGAGAACAGACAAAAAGGTTGCCGTCATCGGTTCGGGACCGTCCGGTCTTGCCGTTGCGGACAGACTGAACCAAAGAGGTCACAATGTAACCGTTTTTGAGCGTGACGACAGAATCGGCGGACTTCTTGTTTACGGAATTCCGAACATGAAGCTTGACAAAAAAATCGTTAAGCGCCGCGTGAATTTAATGAAAAAGCAGGGCGTTGAATTTGTGACGAATTTCAATGTCAACAGCAAGTCAAAAGCGGCTAAAATTCTTTGCGATTTTGACGCGGTGGTGCTTTGCTGCGGTGCAAGAAAGCCGAGAAGCATTTTCAAAAAAGAGCCTGATGTCAAAGGTATCTATTATGCGGTTGACTTTCTGACAAGCACAACAAAAAGCCTGCTTGACAAAAAGCTTGAAAGCGGAAGCTTCATCAGCGCAAAGGATAAAGATGTACTCATCGTCGGCGGCGGCGACACGGGAAACGACTGCGTCGGCACAGCCATCAGGCACGGCTGCAAAAGCGTTACACAGCTTGAAATGATGCCCGAACCGCCCGAAACAAGACCCGAAAGCAATCCGTGGCCGGAATATCCGAGAACCAAAAAAACCGACTACGGTCAGCAGGAGGCCATTTATGTTTTCGGCCATGACCCCAGAATTTACAGCACAACCGTCAAAGACATCAAGGCAGACGAAAACGGCGAGCTGCAGTCGGTTATTACCGTTGAGCTTGAAAGCAAAACCGACAAAAAAACAGGAAGAAAAATCTTTTGCGAAAAGCAAGGCAGCGAAAAAGAAATTCCGGCTCAGCTTCTTCTTATTGCGGCGGGCTTTATCGGTTGCGAGGACAAAACCGCTTCCAGCTTCGGCGTTGAGCTTACTGCAAGGAACACGGTAAAAACCGAAGATTATGCAACAAGCGTTCCCGGAATTTTTGCCTGCGGCGATGTGAAAAACGGTCAGTCGCTCGTTGTCAGCGCCATTGCGGACGCAAGAGACTGCGCAAAAAAAGTTGATTTGTATCTGATGGGATATACAAACATGTTATAATTACTATTTGGATATACGCATTAAATACTTTTTAAAATATAATTAAAAAAGGCAGCATTTTTTCAAGAAATGTTGCCTTTTCCTGTTTTCTCTTAATAATTTTTAATATTTTCTCAAAACTTTTTTCATAAAATTCATTGACTGTTAAGGAAAAATGGTATAAAATAAAGACAATATCAATTCGATATTTTAACTTGCCGTTTAGGAGGTGAAATGAAATGAAAGACATCACAACAATCCTTACAAACATCTATACTACTCTTGTTAACTTCTTCACATCAGTAGTTAACGCAGTTAAGGAACTCTTCGAGGGCGCTAAAGCTCTTGCTCCGACTGAAACAGAAGCAGCAGAATAAGAACAGGCTTAACAACTAAACAATTAACAAATCTTTTTTGGAGGTGAATTTATAATGGATCAGATTAAAGAAACTCTTACAAGCGTATTTACTCTTATCAAGGACTTCATCGAGAAGTATGTTGCAGCTCTTAAGAAGCTCATCCTTGGTATGCAGAACATCAAGGAACCCCAGGACGAAACAACTGGTGCATAATTATGTTTTTTCAAAGGCAGACGCTTTGGCGTCTGCCTTTTATTTTTTTTGTTATTTTTTGCGGTAAATTACAGGTAGTGCCCGACGAAGTTGCGCGAGGCAGTAAGCAGGTCGATCTGATCACTCTGCCCGCGCAGGAAATCTTTCGTTTTAGTCTGTGCTTATTGGTCGGTTGAGTGCTGAAAAGCGGCAATCTGCCACCGGCGCCCGTGCGGCGAAGCCGCACACTTTGCGCTGCGGCAGCT
>JBJFHW010000207.1:0-12086 GCA_051893965.1 Acutalibacteraceae bacterium | reverse complement strand
TCACTCAGTGACTAAAGCAGGCTCCGGTGCAGTCGGCAGTGTATATAAGGTTATAACAGATGATCCGAATGTTCTGTTAGCTGTTAAAATCGGCGCAAACCGTGCGATTCTTGAAGATGAATATAACATGATTAAATTCATCTCGGATCGTGTAGATTGCAAACTGCCGAAACTTTATTTCATTGATCAAATCGAAAATATGACGCTTATTGCAATGGATTTTATTGACGGTATTCCCGGCGACAGTAAAATTCTTCGTTTTCTGTCCGGTAAAAAGACACTTGCCGATGATATAGTTGATAACCTTTTGAAAATACACAGTGTTCATAACGATAAATTCGGACCTGTCAACAATGCCGTATATGACACTTGGTATGATTATTATAAAGAATATGCACAGGAAATTTATGACTTTTGCTGTGATTGTCATAAAAACAAAAGGCTCAGCGGTTTTGTTTTCGGTTCGGTTGAGAAGTCTTTTCAAAATCTTGATAAACTCATACCGGACAACGGTGAAAAACCGACTTTGATTCACGGAGACTATTGGCTACCAAACATGATCATTAATCCGAAAACGATGAAGCTTGCAGGCGTGGTTGATCCGTTTAACATTATGTGGACGGAGCCGGAATTTGAGATTTTCGCAATGACAGTCGGCTACGGAAAAAGGCTGAAGCTTTATGAAACTTATAAAGAAAAAGTCAAAACCTCCGAGCTGTGCGATTTAAAAGTTGAACTTTATGCGCTTTATAACGAACTGATGTGGTACAAAAGAAACGGAGAAATCGGTCAACCATATCTTATCATGCGAAGCAAGAATCTTTTGAAGCAGATGAAGAAGCACGGAATCAAATAAAGTTAACATTCCATAAAGAGAACAAATATTTCCAAACATTTGTTCTCTTTTCTCTTTACACAGCCGAACATTTGTGCTACAATATACGCAAACAAATGTTCGGGAGATGCTGAAAAATGTCCGAAAGGCTGATTCTTCACAGTGATTTAAACAACTTTTTTGCTTCGGTAGAATGTTTTTATAACAGTGAACTGAAAAAAGTTCCGATGGCGGTTTGCGGAAGCACAGAAGAAAGGCACGGAATTGTGCTTGCAAAAAACGAAAAAGCCAAAAAATACGGAGTAAAAACGGCGGAAGCTGTCTGGCAGGCCAAAATGAAATGCCCCGAACTTGTTATTGTTGAGCCGAATTATGACCGATACATTGAATTTTCTTCAAGAGTTCGGAAAATTTATGAAAGCTATACCGATTTGGTTGAGCCGTTCGGTATTGATGAATGCTGGCTTGATGTAAGCGGCAGCCGTCTGCTTTTCGGT
Organism: Acutalibacteraceae bacterium; assembly: GCA_051893965.1. GTDB lineage: Bacteria > Bacillota > Clostridia > Oscillospirales > Acutalibacteraceae > UBA6857. The sequence goes on along the minus strand of JBJFHW010000207.1, from coordinate 10,754 downwards.
GATGGAGAGCAGATTGCGGACGAAATCAGAAAAAGAGTAAAAGCAGAAATCGGAATAACGGTTTCTGTCGGGGTAAGCTTTAACAAAATTTTTGCAAAGCTCGGCTCAGATTTAAAAAAGCCTGATGCCGTAACCGTTATTTCAAAAGAAAATTTCAAAAATATTGTCTGGCCGCTTCCGGTCGGTGAAATGATAGGCGTCGGAAGCTCAACAAGAAAAAAGCTTCATTCAATCGGCGTTTTCACCTTGGGCGATCTTGCTGCCTGTGATGAGAAGGTTTTGCGTCTTCATTTCGGAAAATGCGGAAGCGAGCTTTGGAAAAACGCAAACGGTCTTGATGATTCCCCGGTGCTGAGCGCAAAAAGCATGCCGCCGGCAAAAAGCTTTTCAAGAAGCATAACTTGTCTCAGAGACCTTGCAAACGATGAAGAAGTGAAAAATGTGATGCTTTATCTTGCCGATAAGGTTTCTCAATGCTTGAGAGAAAGCGGATGTTTTGCAAAGGTGATACAAATTTCGGTGCGTGACGAACATCTGATAACAAAGGAAAAGCAAACCGTTTTGCTTCAGCCGACAAGGATCGTTGAAAACATCATGAGCACTGCAATGACGCTTTTCAGGCAGGTCTGGTCATGGGAAAGCAACGTGCGCTCTGTCGGAATATGCGCATGCAGTCTTGTCGGAGAAAACAGTTCGTTTCAATATAATCTTTTTTGTGATAACTTTCATTTTGAAAAGATGGAAAAGCTTGAAAGCAGGGTGGAAGCAATCAGAAAAAAATACGGAACAAGTGCCGTTTTTCGTGCAGGCTCCATGCTTGCGCCGATAAGTGAAAAAGAACACCCGAGTTTTCATTACAAGGGCAGAGAGACGATTTAAAAAGCGATAAATTTTTATATCGAAAAATATGTCGTATATATTGACAAAAACGAAAAAAAGATATACTTTAAGAGAAAATGGTGAAAATGCTTATTTCTGAATTAAATTCATAAGGTTGTTTGTTTTTTAAAAGGAGATTGTTTTATATGAAAAGATTTATGTTTTTATTATTAATGTGCTTGATGTTAGTGAATATTTTAAGTGCCTGTAATACTAACGAAGCTGAAAAAGCAAACAGTGATACAACTAATTCTGAAGTTTCTCAAACCGCTGCAACCGAAGTGCAGAATTATGCAACGAATCAAAATGCCGAAAAAACAGATTACGTTTCTTCAAATGAGATAGTAATCATTGATTGTGAAGATATTCCTGAAGACAGCGATGTATATATTCAAGAGGGTTCTAACCGGTATTTTGATGATGTCAGATTTGTTGATATCGGAGAAAAAGCGTGTATTTTGCCTAAAATTATAAAAAAGGGTTCAGAGGGAAACTATCAATATGCTGTCCATGAAAATGGAAAAGTACAAATTTTGAAATATACAGGTAATGAATTTCATGTTATTATTCCTGACAACTTGTCAGGATACCCCGTTTCCTATATTGGTAATTTGGCTTTTGCTGAAAATAATCCCAGTGAATATGTTGAAAAACCAAACTGCATATTGAAATCAATAGTTATTCCCGATACGGTAGTCAGCATAGCCGATGAAGCTTTTTATGGTTGCAAAGAATTGGAAACTATAAAATTAAGTAATGAGTTAAAGTGTATTGGTTCTTTGGCATTTGCTTCTTGCGAAAATATAGCTGCTTTGGAATTGCCAAGTGAATTGGAAGCAATTGGAACTTGTGCGTTTGAGAACATAGGAATAAAACAATTAGTTATTCCTCCAACAATTAGATACATAGGATCAGGAGCTTTTTCGGATTGCCCCAAATTGAAAGAACTGAAATTTGAGGGTGGGAGTATCTACATAGACGGTGGAATGATAAGCAATTCTGCTTTAGAAAGTATATATATACCTGCAAATTTAAATATTCAAGGCAACGGCGGTATGTTTTGTTCTGAAAATTTAATAAATGTTGAATACGCTGAAACAATGAATGAAGATACGATTGTTTATGCAGAAATGTACCGGGCATGTTCAAAATTGCAGGAGATTAAGCTTCCAAACAATATTACAAAAATAGAGGAATATGCTTTTCAAGGCTGCACATCCCTCAAAGAAATACACATTCCGAAATCAGTAAAACAAATAGATACATGGGCTTTTACACAATGCTATTCATTAAAAAATGTTTATTTTGAATCAGCAGATTGTGATGGCCTTGATGAAGCAGGCTTTGCCGGACAAATCCGTTTCATACATGCACCAAGTGGGGGGAAGCATTGAAAAATATTGTTCGGAGCACCCATTGCTTAATTTTGTGCCAATAGATTAATAACAAGATTTGTGAGCATTGTTAACAAGAACATAGGATATGTTCATTGCCTTGACAAAGCATCAATAAAATGATAAAGTAATATATCGTTATAAGTATCTGTTATATGCCTGTGTTTCAAACGGACTTTCAGGTCAATACAGATATTCAAAAGAAAAAACGAAGAAAGGAAAAGGCACGGCAAAAGAAGCCCGTGTCAAGGAAACGGTTATGGTAAAACATATTGTAATGTGGAAATTTAAGGATTTTGCGCAGGGACGCACGAAAAAAGAAAATCTTGAGCTTGTGAAATCTCTTTTGGAAGAGCTTCCGTCAAAAATTGATTTTATCCGCTCAATGGAAATACATTTTAACTCAAACCCAAAAGAGGGAATGTATGACGCAGTTCTGATCAGTACGTTTGACAGTCAGAAAGATGTTGATGCTTACCGGATTCACCCGGAGCATAAGGCAATTTCGTCTTATGTTGCTCTTGTCAGAGAAAGCAGAGCAAGCGTTGATTATGAGTTTTAATTTTCCGGCACTTTAAATTAGTGTAAAGAATACAATTTTTAACATTCTTTAAATTTTTGTTGAAAATCTCGACTTTGATTCCTTTAAATGGTAAAATGAACGAAATGCTGCAAAAATTCAGCGGCAAAATTCCTTTTGGAAAGGGGCAAGGCTATGAAAGCCAATGAAAGTGTAAAAAACTATCCTTCTTCTTTGCGCATGTATACGAACTATACGGTCAGAGAGATAAGGAAAATCTGCAAGGAGATCGGTCCGCGTGCGTCAGGCAGTAAAGAAGAAAGAGACGCACAAAATATGATTGCAAAGGAAATGGAAACCTGCGCCGATACCGTTGAAGTGGAAGACTTCACAATGCATAAATATGCTTTTATGGCATGGGTTGTTATTGACGGACTTGCACTTTTGCTTGCAGTTCTCTTTTCGTTCTTAAAGCTTCCCGTTGTTTCACTTGTTCTGACTGTGGTTGCTTTTGTTTGTCTTTTTGCTGAATTTCTTATGTACTGGGAATTTCTTGATCCGCTTTTCCCGAAAGCAATCTCATGCAATGTTGTGGGCACGAGAAAGCCGACCGGCGAAGTGAAACAGCGCATCATTTTCAGCGGACATATTGACTCGTCATATGAATGGACATATACCCATTTAGGCGGAAAAAATCTGCTTTTCGGTGTTGGTATTTATGCCGTTGTGGGTATGATCTTTGTTCTTGTTACATCAATTATAACCATCATTAAATGCGGAGCGGCAGGCGGAGAAGTTACAGGCGCACTTTCCGTTCTCAGATACATTCAGCTTGGCTTTGTTCCCGGATTTATTGCCGTTCTTTTCTTCACAAATTTCAAGCGTCCTGTTATGGGTGCAAACGATAACCTTACCGGTTCGGTTGCATCGGTTGCTGTTCTGAAATATCTTGAAGATAACAACATCACCTTTGAAAACACAGAGGTCGTTGCTTTGACAACCGGCTGCGAAGAAGCTGGCCTCAGAGGCGCAAAAGCTTATGCAACAAAGCATAATGATGAACTCAAAGCAATTCCGACCGTATATTTCGGAATGGATACGCTGAAAGATTTTGATGATATGGCAATCTATAACCGTGACATGACCGGCACGGTTAAGAATGATATGAGAGTTTGCGCTCTTATGAAAAAAGGCTCCGAGCTTGCAGGTCTTGACATTCCATATGCCAGTGTTTATCTCGGTGCTTCCGATGCGGCAAGAGTAACAAGACTCGGTGTTCCGGCTGCAACACTTGCCGCCATGAATCCCGGCCCGCCGAAATATTATCACACAAGAGATGATCTGCCCGAAATTATGGAAATGAAAACGGTTGAAAAATGTCTTGACATTTGTTTGCAGTCGCTTTTCGTTTTTGATGAGTACGGTCTTCGCGACAACTATGACATGGTTGAAACCGAACAGCCTGGATCTGACGGCGAAAACACGGAACAATAATTCAATCATTAATGCGAAAATGCACAACCCAATCTTTGAGGTTGTGCATTATTTTTAATTAAAATCGTGGTGTCTCTTTACTCCTAAAATGCCAATTGTCATCAATAGACCCAGTATAAATATGAACAGACACACAGCAATACCCGTTGCGATATTCATGATTTCAATTTCCGAAGCCGACATTCCTTCAAAAGAAACGAGCATAGAGCGTTGAAGAGACAATATGGAAGCGGCGGCATCAGCACAGGAAATATTTCTGATGGTTGTCAGAAGCGGCGAATTGTGTTTTGCAATTTTAATCGCATTGATGATAGCAAGCACAACTTTATAAAATGTGAAAGCGGCAATCGAAATCATAACAATTTCATCGTATTCTTTTGCGGTTTCGTTAAAGGTGCTGTAATAAACCGAGCCAGCAAGAACAAGGCTGAGAATCATCAGCATAATGCCTGAAAATTTAAGCACAAACAATTCCGACACCGTTTCATTTTTCAGACGATTTTTTCTTTCGCAGGAGACGGCGGCAAAGCGCATAACAGAAAGAATGATGTAATATACGCACAGAACCAAAAACCAAAGTGTCGAATAAACAATGCCGAGAATGCCGTTATATACCGCATAGCAAATATTCAAAGCAAGACTTGCGGCGGCTGTAAACACAATTCGGTGCCTTTTGCTGTGAATAATTTTTTTGACGGTTTTATTTTTGCTTATTAAATGATCGATTTTTTTATTCATTGAATTGAATCACGGTATTAAGCGCTCTGTCCGCAATCGAAGCAGTTTTTATGGCCGTCTCAATTTCGTCAAGCGAAAATGTATGCGTAATAATTGATTCAATATTCCATTTGCCGCTTTGCATAATTGCGAAAACATCCTGAACATCTTGCGGCATATAACCGCCCGAACCGATAATAGCTTTTTGTGAATAGGTAAGATTCAGTAAATCTAAACTTCTTACAGCCTTATTAACGGCAACAGAAACAAATCTGCTTTCAATTTTTCCGAAGTCAAGGAATAAATCTAAAATTTCGTTTGCTCCCGCTGCATCAATATAAATATCGGCATCCGATGATTTTGATCCGATCGTATGCCCTGCGCCGAAAAATTTGATTGATTTTTCTTTGAAATCCTCCGACGACATGTTACAAACCTCAAATCCGAGCTTCTGTGCAATTGACAGACGAAAATTATGTATATCACAAATCATAACTTTTTCAATTCCAAACCATTTCAGAGCAATTGCCGCGGCAATTCCAATCGTTCCGCAGCCGAAAACAACGGCTTTTTCTCCTTTTTTCGGCTGAGCGCGTCTTGCCGCACGGCAGCCGACAGTGAAAGGTTCAATCAGACAGGCTGTTTTGTCTGAAATATTGTCCGGGACAATATAAAGTGAATGATTGAGCTTGGCATTCGGAATCAGAATATATTCTGAAAATCCGCCGATGGTTCCGACTCGTTTTACGTCGTCTTTTGCAAAAAGCGGATAGGGATATACCCTCTGACCGACCGTAAAATCGGTTATATTTTTTCCGACAGCAAAAACTCTTGAAACCGTTTCATGACCGAATTCTCCGCCGACCGTTATTTTATGACCGGTATTTTCTCCGTGAAGATAAACAGCTACATCGGTTCCGCAAATGCTTGAATAAATGTTTTTGATTAAAACATCATTCTCTGAAACTTCCGGAATCGGCTGATTCAATATTTCAATTTTTTCTTTTCCTAAATAAATTGCAGATTTCATGCTATTCTCCTGTAAATTCATGTCTTTTGTTATAGAACAAAAGGATATTTGTAATTTTAACGCAATTATAGTATACTTAACTGCGAAATAAAAAACAATCATCAAATTCCGTTCAATTGTTGAGATAATGGTGATATTTATGAATGTGAAAAACAATATGAGAAGAAAAAAATCAAAAGAAAAAATTGAATCCGTGTTCTATGAACTTATCCAAACACATGAGTTGAATCAAATAACCGTTTCCGATATATGCAAAAAAGCTCAATTAAACCGAACAACCTTTTATGCAAATTATAAGGATATTTATGACCTTGCGGATTCTGTTCGCTTGTCTCTTGAAAAAAACATGAATGATCTGTATGGTGAAGAGATTGAAAAAGGGATAAACAGTAATGATTATTTAAGATTGTTTCGCAATATTGCTCAAAATCAGATGTTATATAAAACATATTTCAAACTCGGCTATGACAACGAGTATAAAATCGTAAGATATGATAAATCTCTTGCGAAGAAATATTTTAATAACCGATTTATTGAATATCACTGTGAATTTTTCAGGAACGGACTGACTGCAATTATAAAAATCTGGCTTGCAGGCGGCTGTAAAGAGACTCCGGAAGAAATGTTTGAAATTGTTCGTGCCGAATATCAGGGCAGACAATAAGAAAAATACAAAAACACAGCCTGCAAAGCTGTGTTTTTTATTAACCGGCAAGATTATCAAATTCATCTTTAAACCAGACATCTGAAATTTCAAATGTTTTTCCGTTTAAATATTCTAGATTTCCGGAAAGTGTGGTGAAATCAAATTTAAGTTTATATGAGCAAAGGCATTGCTTTTTTAAGCCTTTCTTTTTGCCGAGCTCATTTTTTCCGTATTTGCCGTCGCCGAGTAAAGGACAGCCGATGGAAGCAAGATGAGCTCTTATCTGATGCGTTCGCCCCGTCAAAAGTTCAACTTCAACCAAAGAAATTCCGTTTTTGCTTTTTAAAACCTGATATGCGGTTCGTATCAGTTTTGAACCGGTTTGTTTATTTTTACTGATAAAAACTTTATTTTTCTTTTCGTCTTTGAAAAGATACCCTTCAAGAATATCGCTTTCTTTTTTCGGAACACCCTGAACAACACAAAGATAAAATTTGTGTATTTCCCGGTCTTTCATTTTTTGATTGAGCACACGCAAAGCTTCGGCATTTTTTGCGGCAATGACTATGCCGGCGGTGTTTCGGTCAATCCTGTTAACAAGGGCAGGGGTAAACGAATTTTCGCTGTCAGGAAGGTATTCGCCTTTTTCGTAAAGATAGCGTTTAACTCTTGTGATTAAAGTATCAATGTATTCACCGTCATCAGGGTGAGAGAGCAGACCGGTTTTTTTGTTCAAAAGCATGATGTTTTCATCTTCATAAACAATGTCAAGACTTTTTGAAGCGGACATAAAATCATAGCGGGTTTCGCTTTTTTGAAAAAATTCATCATTGATATATAAATCAACGACATCACCGGCATTCAGCCTTGTTGAAATTTCGGCACGCTTTGAATTTACCTTAATTCTTTTGATTCTGATATATTTATACATCAAAGCTTTCGGCAAATTCGGGAAACTTTTTGTCAGATATTTGTCAAGACGCTGGTTGGCATCATTTTTGGAAATTACAAAACTTTTCAAAACAAATTTTCCTCTTATATAATTCTGATTCGTTGTTTTTAAATTCAGTATTATTAATAATAACATAAGAAAAGCTATTCGGCAATAATTTATAGGCAAAAATTTGTTTGTGCCGTTGTCTTTACTGAATAAATGTTGTATAATAATTTTTAATATTGTCACTGTCAGCTACCCAACATTTTTATGTGAGGTTATGAAATTTATGAAAAATTCAGGTTTTGAATGGTTCAAGCTTGATAATGCCGCAAAAATTTTTCCGGGTCAGAATTCACGTTCCTGGTCGAATGTGTTTCGAATTTCCGTGGAATTGAAAGAGAATATTGACCCGTGTAAGCTTGAAAAAGCACTTATCAATATAATGCCGAGATTTCCGAGCTTTGACGTACGTATAAAACCCGGCTTTTTTTGGTATTACTTTGAAAAGAATCCAAAATCACCGCTTGTCTCACCCGATGTTAAAAACTATTGCTACCGAATCAATTTTAAGGAAAACAAAAATTTCCTTTTCAGAGTTTATTATTACGGCAAGCGGATTTCGGTTGATGTCTATCATGCCATCACCGACGGTTACGGATGTACGGTATTTTTGTCAACTTTAACCGCGGAATATCTGCGCCTTTGCGGTCATGAAATTTCAAGCGGCGGATTTGTTCTTGACGCCAAACAATTTCCGAAAAAAGAAGAGACCGAAGATGCTTATTATCGCTATGCCGATTCAAAGGTTAAGTATAACCGCCGAGACAAAACGGTTTATCATGCCGTTGGAACAAAAATGCCGGAGCATATGTGTAATTACACCGTTGGAATCATGTCTTTTGAGCAGGTTCATAAAATCAGCAAAAGCTACGGTGTTACGGTAACGGAGTTTTTTGCCGCAATTTTGATGGATATTCATTACAGAAAGCAGCTGAAAGAAAAAAAGCATCAGAGAGAAGTTTGCGTTCAGATTCCGGTAAATTTGAGAAAATTTTTTGAAACCGAAACGCTTCGTAACTTTGTTCTTTGCCTGCGAGTTAAAATGAATCCCAATATGGGTGAATATTCCTTTGAAGATTTGCTTAAAATTGTTTCTTATCAGCTTCGCCTTGCCAATGACAAAAGAGAAGTCAATTCCATGATGACGCAAAACATGAAAATCGAAAGAAATGCGGCGGCAAGAATCATTCCGTTGTTTATAAAAAATCTCAGTGTAAGTCTTACTTTTCTCATTACCGGTGAGCAAACGACGACCGCTTTAATTTCAAACATCGGACCGGTTAAACTCCCCGAAGAGATGAAAGAGCATATTGAAAAATTCATGTTTTTCACCGGTCCCGGAAAGCTGAACGGTTCACGTTGCGGCGTAATTTCCTGCGGGGATAAGCTTGTTTTTACGTTTTCCGACTGCTATGTCGAAAGCGATATTGAAAGAGAATTTTTTACCCGTCTTGTTAAAATGGGTATTCATGTAAAAATTGAAAGTAACAGGTAACAAGGAGGTTTGATGATGTCCTATTGTGTAAACTGCGGCGTTGAGCTCGATGCCAGCGCCAAAAAATGTGCTTTGTGCGGCACACCTGTGATCAATCCGAATGAAGATAACACCGAAACGCAAGCTCCGTTTTCCGAAGAGGAATATGTTATACCAAAAGCGGCAAACAGGCGTTTTATCGCATATATCATTTCAATTGTTTTATTGATACCAAACATAGTTTGTTTTTTAACAAATGCAATTTTCACTCATGGAAGCTTTTGGTCAGTTTATGTGAATGCTACGTCTTTTCTTGTTTGGGTTGTTTTTGTTTTTCCATTCATTACAAAAAAGATAAGACCGTATCTGATGTGGCTTTTTGACAGTATCGCAAGCGGCTTATACGTTTATTTTTTCTTTGCGATGGGATATGAAAGGCAAATTGCCGGTTGGTTTTATACCTGCGCGCTTCCGATAATGATAACATTGTCTCTTCTTGTGCTCTTTTTTATAATTTGGGTAAGGCGAAAAAAGCGCCATTGGGTGCTTAAATCAATTGGCGTCATTTCGGAAATTGCCGTTTTTTCTCTTGTCAGCGGCAGTGTGATTGATTATTCTACGCCGTTTAATCATGCTTTTGATATTGGCTTGATTGTGTTTGTTTCCTGTGCTGTTTTAACGGCTTTTCTGATTTATTGCTATACAAGCAAGCATATGAGAAGTTATCTTGCTAAAAAGTTCTTTATATAAAAGGCTACATTATGGATAAATATAAAATTCTTTCCGAATATTTCGGCTATTCGTCCTTTCGCAGTGGACAGGAAAAGGTAATTGACGCAATCTGCAGCGGTCAAGATACACTTGCGATTATGCCGACGGGTGCCGGAAAATCCATCTGTTTTCAGGTTCCCGCTCTTATGAAAAGCGGGGTTTCCATTGTGATTTCACCGCTTATTTCGCTTATGAAAGATCAGGTCAATGCGCTTTCTCAAAACGGGATTCAAGCCGCATACATAAACGGCTCGTTAAGCGAAGGACAGCTTAATGCGGCTCTTTTGAGAATTTCAAGAGGGATGTATAAAATCATTTATGTAGCTCCGGAACGGCTCAATTCGCCGACATTTTTATCTGCAATCAGCTGTCTTAAAGTTTCAATGGTATGCGTTGATGAAGCACATTGTGTTTCTCAGTGGGGGCAGGACTTCAGACCGAGTTATCTGCTTGTTAAAGATTTTATTGAGAGCTTTGAAACAAGACCTGTTGTTTGTGCAATGACCGCAACGGCAACCGAAAAGGTAAGAAATGATATGATTCAACTTATCGGACTGAAAAATCCGGATATAACGGTTTTAAGCTTTGACAGAAAGAATCTCTATTTTTCCTGTCAGAAGCCGAAAAGTAAACCCAAGGAGCTTCGCAGGCTTCTTGATTTATATTCGGGAAGAAGCGGCATTGTTTATTGTTCATCAAGAAAACGAACAGACAGTCTTTTTGAACAGCTTTCTCAGGAGGGATATAGCGTCACAAAATATCATGCCGGTATGCCGCCCCATGAAAGAAAAAGAAATCAGGATCTTTTTATAAATGACGAGAAAGATATAAT
>JBJFHW010000206.1:0-2563 GCA_051893965.1 Acutalibacteraceae bacterium | reverse complement strand
TTGAAGATATGAAAGAAGCGGGCGCACTGATTAAAATTGAGCCGACAAAGCATGAGGTCGGTTCCTGCTACCGCTGCCATACCACCGTTGAGCCGCGAGTTTCCAAACAGTGGTTTGTTAAAATGAAACCGCTTGCCGAGCCGGCAATCAAGGCCGTTCGCGACGGAAAAACAAAGTTTATTCCGGAACGCTTTGATAAGATTTATTTCAACTGGATGGAAAATATCCGCGACTGGTGCATTTCCCGTCAGCTTTGGTGGGGACACAGAATTCCTGCCTGGTATTGCGAAGACTGCGGCGAAATCACGGTTTCAAGAGAAGATCCGACCGAATGCTGCAAATGCGGCAGCAAGCATATTCATCAGGACGAAGACACCCTTGACACTTGGTTCTCGTCTGCTCTCTGGCCGTTTTCAACGCTCGGCTGGCCGGATAAAACGCCTGAGCTTGCGCACTATTATCCGACAAGCACATTGGTTACCGGCTATGACATCATTTTCTTCTGGGTTGCAAGAATGATTTTCTCCGCCTGTGAACAGACCGGTCAGGTACCTTTTGACACGGTATTTATTCACGGTATTGTTCGTGACGAGCAGGGAAGAAAAATGTCAAAATCGCTCGGAAACGGCATTGATCCGCTTGTTGTAATTGATAAATTCGGCGCAGATGCGCTTCGCCTGACCCTTGCAACCGGCAACAGTCCCGGAAACGATATGCGTTACAGCGAGAAAAAGGTGGAAGCAAGCAGAAACTTTGCAAACAAAATCTGGAATGCCGCAAGATTTATTCTTATGAATCTTGATGAAAACGAGCCGAAGCCGCACATTCCCGAAGAACTTGCGCTTGAAGACAAATGGATTCTTTCTCTTCTGAACAACTTAACAAAAGAAGTTACCGAAAATCTTGATAAATTTGAACTCGGTATTGCCGTTTCAAAACTTTATGATTTCATTTGGGATATTTTCTGTGACTGGTATATTGAACTTGCCAAGATCAGACTTCAGCTCGGCGGCGAAAAAGCGGCGCAGGTTAAGGCTGTTCTGGTTTATGTTATGAGCAACACCCTCAAGCTGCTTCACCCGTTCATGCCGTTTATCACAGAGGAAATCTGGCAGACCTTGCCGCATGACGGGGAAACCATTATGAAAGCCGCATGGCCTGTTTATGACGAAAAGCTTGTTTTTGCCGATGAAGAAGCGAAAATGGAAATCATCATGGAGGCAATCAAGGCTGTCAGAAACCGCAGAAGTGAAATGAATGTTCCGCCCTCAAGAAAGGCACATGTTTATATCGCATCTGAAAACAAGGAAATTTTTGAAACCGGTTCGGTATTTATGAAACGTCTTGCCAGCGCGTCAGATGTAACCGTTTCCGATGCTTTTGACATACCCGGTGCTGTCAGCATTGTTACCTCGCACGCAAAAATTTATATTCCCATGGGTGACCTTGTTGATTTTGAAGCGGAAAGAAAGCGTTTGAACAAAGAAAAAGAGGCTGCCGAAAAGAAACTTGCTCAGATCAACGGAAAGCTTTCCAACCCCGGTTTCCTTTCCAAAGCGCCCGAAGCGGTTATTAACGGACAGAAAGCCGAAGCGGCAAAGCTCAATGAAAAAATCAAGATGATTGAAGAAAGTCTTGCTTCACTTGGTTGATAATCAGAAAGATGTCAGCGGTTTTTATGCCACTGACATTTTTTTGATAAAAATTGAACCGCCGGAAGTCTTTGTGACTGCGGCGGTTTTTTGTTAATCTCCGATATATTCAAAGCGTCTGAATGTTTTGCTGTCTCTTTCAACGGTTTCGTTCCACATTTTTGCCGGCCTTACCCAAAGCTTTTGTTCGCCGTAAAGCGCACGGTAAACAACATAGTCTTCAAGTGTTTCACTATGGCGGGCGACGCCGATCACTTCATATTCGTTGCCCTTGAAATGGCGGTATCTGCCCGGTTTTATTTCCTGCATATCAAATTCTCCTATATAGCAAACATTTCACGGAAAATTTTCTTTCCGCTTTCTGTTTCAAAGATTTTATCAAATCCGGCTTTTTTCGCTTCGTCCGAAAGTCCGTCTTCAAAAGCATTTACAAGAAAATCGGCTTCAAGAAGGATTCTCCAGTCAATTCCGTCAACGCTGTCATAGGTGTGATGATGCGCCACAAGAAAGCACACGCGGGAAATTACGTCTGTCGGAAAGCCGATTTCTTCAAGCATTTTCCAGGCAGGATAGGGTCCCTCTTTTTGCTGAAGATCACCGGAGCAGCTACCGTATTTCTCTTCGGAAACTTTAATTCCGATGTCGTGAACATAAGCGGCGCATTCAACGATGAGAGCGGTTTTGTTGTCGAGCTGTTCGGCCTGGGCAATCAGGCGGGCAAAGGAATGAACTTTAACAAAATGCTGAATTCTTTTCGGATCGCCTTTGTAATAGTCAATCATGGCGAGATATAGCTTATCAAGCTTTGTCATAATGTATTCCTCCTTTGTTAAATTATAGTTCAGGGGTAGATTTCATTGACGGTTTCACCGTCAATCAGGAAACCCCCGGCGAGGGTTTCCTACGGATAA
>JBJFHW010000205.1:0-12176 GCA_051893965.1 Acutalibacteraceae bacterium | reverse complement strand
AGTTTGATACGGCTTATGAGGAAGCCGAGTTTATTGCAGATGATATTGAAGAAATTTCCGATGATTTTGACGGAAAAATCAAAGTTTGCAAACTCAACTGCGATGATGCCGAAGAACTTGCTTTGAGCTATTCAATCTCTTCCATTCCCGCTCTTGTTTTGTTTCAGAACGGCATTGCAAAGGCAACGCTTGTGGGACCGACTTCAAAAGAACAAATTGCCGGCTTTATTGAAAATAACATAAAATAAAATTTTTCGGACGCTAAAACAGCTTGACTTTTCTTTTTTGTCAAGCTGTTTTCTATAACTAAAATTATTGTTATTGAAAAGGTATTATGAAACCTTTTCAATTTCTTTTTTTATTCGCTGAATGATGCGTTTTTCAAGCCTGGAAATATAGCTTTGAGAAATTCCCAACATATCCGCAACTTGTTTTTGCGTGTACTCTTTTGAATTATACAGTCCGAAACGCATAACCATAATATCTTTTTCCCGCGGCGGTAACTGTTCAACAATTTGCATGAGAATGTTTTTTTCTGATTCTTTTTCAATATTCCTGTTTAACTCGTCCGCATCGCTTCCGAGTATATCGGAAAGCAACAGCTCATTTCCGTCCCAATCAACATTCAACGGTTCATCAATCGAAATTTCTGTTTTTCTGTTTGATGTTTTGCGAAGATACATCAGGATTTCATTTTCAATGCAACGCGAAGCATAGGTCGCAAGTTTAATTTTTTTCTCGGGACAAAACGTATTTACTGCCTTAATCAAACCGACGGTACCGATGGAAATCAAGTCTTCAATACCGATACCGGTGTTTTCAAATTTCCTTGCAATATATACAACAAGCCGAAGATTATGCACGATCAGTTCTTCCCTGCCCGTTTCATCTCCGGCAGAAATTTTTTCAAGTATTTCTGCTTCCTTTTCTTTTGTTAAAGGTGCAGGAAGATTTTCCGAACCGTTTATGTAATAAAATTCATTATCATCAGGAAACTGCAGGTGTGTATCAAGATAAGCTTTTATTTTTTTAAACAGCTTTTTCAAGCGCTTAAACATAATCTCCCTCCGTCTCTTTTGTGTTGCTTTTAAATACCTCAGGCGAAAGCAAAATGCCGAAATCACCGCCGTGTATTTTTCTGCCGATGAGGGCGGCGTAAAGTTCATTGCAAGTAAAATCAATATCAATTCCTTTTATATGCACATCGGTAATTTTATAAGCTTTCAGCACCGAACTTGAAGAAACGGCGGCGCACGGAATCAAACGAGATTTATCTTCATTTTGTTGACCAAGTAATTTTAATGTCAGAGTATCATCCGTTTTACTGCTCAGATTTTCATATGCGACAATAACCGGTAATGATGAAAACGGCTCTTTGAGACTATTGCCGGTATCTAGAAAAGCCCGGCATGAAAACAAATAACCGAAACAATTAAATTCAATTTCATAAAGTGTATTAACAGGCGATTTGAAGACGGCAAATTTATGAATCAGTTTAATTGTCAGATAACAAATAATTGTTAGAATTGCAAGAGTCATCGCATCAATATTGAAATAAACAATGCCATTGTTATAAACCATTTTGTTCGGAGCAATAAAATAATGAATTGCGAACATCAATCCTGCAAAAGCAAAATTCAGCGCAAAAAAGATTCCGAATAAACGCAGAAAATCTCTTTTTGAATTTATTTTAAAAGCCGCAACAATCAGTAAAGCCGCAAAGGCAAGCCTTGAAAATGCGATAACAACCGACGGCAGAAAATCTGCAAGTATAATGAATGAATAAAAGCTTCCGAAAAAGGCTGTAAGCGCAATTCTGAGACGATTTGTATCTTTTCTGCATAGGATTCCTGTAAGACGAAGCAGAGCGTAATTGACATATGTATTAACAATAACGAGAATATCAGCATATACAACCTCGGTCACTTTTTATCACCATTTTTATTCTATCGCACCTGTATCAAATAAAATGTCGATATGTGATAAGAAATAAGCCCGCATATACATTAAAAATACTTTTTCAATATCTTGAAATTTATATACTGCAATGGTATAATAAAATAAATAAAATTTATGTAAAGGAGTAAATACGGCTATGTTTGACGCAAAAGTTTTCTTTGATGCGCTTTACAAATTTTTAGAGGAGATTTTTGAAGTTATCAAAGGAATATTCGGAAAATAAAAATAAGCGCTCATAAATCGGGCGCTTATTTTTTTATATAATATTTGCAAAATATCAATGTTCATCGGAAAGGACAGCGTGAGCACATCTGATTCCGTCAACAGAAGCGGACACAATGCCGCCTGCATAGCCGGCACCCTCACCGCAGGGATAGATTCCTCTGATGTTGGTTTGAAAATCATCGTCACGCAATATTCTGACAGGTGATGAACTTCTGCTTTCCGGTCCGGTTAAAACAGCATCGGGCAGTGCAAAGCCTTTGAGTTTTTTGTCCATCTGAACAAGAGCATAAGCCATGGTGTCCGTAACTTTTTTCGGCAGCAAAAGTCTCAAATCCGAAGGCATCACTCCCGTTGTAAAACTTGGTTTAACAAAAGAAAGCTTTTTCGACGGCTGATCTTTCAAAAAATCTCCGACAAGCTGACACGGTGCGGTATATCCGCCGCCTCCGAGTTCAAAACCTTTATGTTCAATTTTTCTTTGCAGGTCAAAACCTGAAAGCGGATTGTCTTTTTCGGGAAAATCTTCGGGATAGACATTGACAAGAATTGCTGAATTTGAGTTTTCTTTGTCCCTTGCATATTCGCTCATTCCGTTTGTTACAACTGCATTTTCCTCAGAGGTTGCAGAAATAACCGTACCGCCCGGGCACATGCAGAATGTATATGCTCCCCTTTCATGCTCGTAATGACAAGCAAGCTTATAAACAGCCGCCGGCAGTGCCTTGTGTCCGGCAAATGAACCGTACTGCGCTTTATCAATAAATTCACGCGGATGCTCAATCCTTGCTCCGATGGAAAACGGTTTTTGCATCATCTTAATGCCTTTATCATACAGCATTTGAACGGTATCTCTTGCGCTGTGACCAACGGCAACAATTAATGCATCGGTTTCCATATCGTAGATTTTACCGTTTTTTTCATAAACAACACCTTGAATAAATCCGTTATAGGTTATTATGTCAGAAAGTCTTGCATCAAAAATCACATCTGCACCGAGCTCAATAATTTCTTTTCTCATCGCTTTAACAACACCGGTAAGCTTATCCGTGCCGATATGCGGGGTTGCGGAATAAAGAATATCTTCGGGAGCTCCGTGTGCATAAAACTCAGTAAAAACTTTTTTGCAAAGCGGATTTTTAATTCCGGTTGTGAGCTTGCCGTCTGAAAATGTGCCGGCACCGCCCTCTCCGAACTGAACATTTGACTGCGTGTTCAGTTTTTTTGTTTCAAAAAAGCTTTGAACCTGCTTTGTTCTTGTGTCAACATCACTGCCTCTTTCAAGAACAACAGGCTTCATTCCCGCCCTTGCGAGAGTAAGAGCGGCAAAAATTCCGGCAGGACCGAAGCCGACAACAACCGGTCTGTATTTTGAAACGCGCTTTATCTCGGGCAGCTGATATTTATATTCTTTGGCTATTGAAACTCTTGGATTATTGATTCTTTTTAAAATCTTTTCTTCGTCAGCGTCAATCTTTATATCAACAGCATAGGAGAAAAATATATCGTCTTTTTTTCTTGAATCAATTGATTTTCTTGAAATTGTCAGGTCTTTGATCTGCTGTTTATTGATTTTCAGAATCGAAGCACACTTCGAAAACAAATCTTGTTCGGGGGCGTCAAGCTCCATTCTGATTTCATTTATTCTTATCATTTCTTTTTTCTCCTGTTACAATGCTTTCAGCACATAATCTTGCGCTACTCCATGCCCACTGAAGATTATATCCGCCGCACGGACCGTCCACATCAAGAATTTCTCCGCAGCAATAAAGATCCGGAACCATACGCGACATCATTGTTTTTGAGTCAAACATTTTTCTGTCTGCTCCGCCGACTGTTACCTGAGAATCGGCAAAAGATTTCGTTGCGTTTATTTCAAACGGATATTTCTTACAAAGTGAAGCTGCTGTTTTCAGCTGTTTTGATGAAATTTCATTCATCGGCAAAGACGGATCAATATGAGATTTTTTTAAAATTACAATACCGATTCTTTTTGGCATAAATCCTGAAAGAAAATTTTCCGTTGAAGTGGGTTTACAGTTATTACATACTTCAAAAAGTAAATTCAAAAGTGTGCTGAAATCATAATCGGGAACAAAATCCACACAAACAACCGGATTGCTCTTGCTTTTTTGAAAATGCCTGCTGACATAAGAAGAAAGCTGCATTGCCGCAATTCCGGACAAAATAAAATCCGAAAACAGAAGTTCACCGTATTCACTGTGGACAAATTCGCCGTCAATAAACAAATTAAGCCGACAAACAGCTCTGATGCCTTTTAGCTGTTTTGTTTCGGGCTGAGGTGTGGAAAGTTTGACAAGCGACGGTGAAACGCCTATTATCTTGTGCCCGAGTGAAGAAAGAAGGTTATAGCTGTTATAAGTTTTGACAGCTGACGGACTTCCTGCTGCAATTACGATATTATCAAACTTTTCTTCATGAACGATAAAGCCGTTTTGAGTTCTTTTGATACTTTTTATATCGCAATCACAACTGATTTTTACACCTAATCTTTCGCAGGCAAAGCGAAGAGCGTCAAGAACACCCGAAGCCTGATTGCTCAGCGGATAAACCCGTCCCTGAGAATCGGTTCTTGTGAAAATTCCGAGCGAAGCAAAAAAGTCTATGTTACTTTCGGGCGGAAATTTCTCAAATGCCGGCATAACAAATTCTTTTGCATCAAAGTAATCATCAGCGCAAGCGTTGATATTAGTCAGGTTACATTTGCCGTTACCGGTTGAAAGAAGCTTTTTTCCGACCCTACTGTTCTTTTCAAAAACAGTCACATCGCAATTAAGTCCGTTTTCTTTTGCTCTTTTCATTATTGAAACCGCACACGCAAGTCCAGATGCACCGCCGCCGATTATTGCAGTTTTCACCCGATCACCGCCTTGAACAATTTTGAACAACTTTGTATATTTTATCACAAACACACAAATAACACAATAGCACAAAACAGCTTAATTCTTGACATTGATTTTTGTCAATAGTATAATCATCAGAGATGCTGATACATTAAAATCATAAGAAAGGAAACAATCTGAAAAACAGTTGATTCTTTATGCTGTTTCTGATCAAAAGGTATATAAAATGAAAGCAACAGAAACAAAACTCAAAGAAGTTAAAGTAATTGAACCTGAAGTGTTCGGTGATAACCGCGGCTGGTTTTATGAATCATATAATTATGAAAAATTGAAAGCATGCGGAATTGATATTCAATTCATTCAGGATAACCGTTCCTATTCAGCAAAAAAAGGAACACTGAGAGGTCTGCATTTTCAAAAAAATCCAAATGCACAAAACAAGCTTTTATCCTGCACAAAAGGAGAAATTCTTGACGTTGCCGTTGACATTAGAAAAGGTTCCCCCACCTATCTTCAATGGGTTTCGGTTATTCTTTCGGCTGAAAACAAAAAAATGTTTTTTATTCCTGCAGGCTTTGCGCACGGTTTTTTAACCTTAACGGATGATGTGGAAGTGTTTTATAAGGTTGATAAATATTTCTGCAAGGAAGATGACAGAAGCATACGCTTTGACGACCCGTCAATCGGTGTGAAATGGAATATTGAAAGCCCGATTCTTTCACAAAAAGATATAATCGCTCCCTTGCTCAAAGACAGCGATGTTAATTTTATTTACGGAGAATAAGTATGATTTTAGTAACAGGCGCAAACGGTCAGTTGGGTTCCGATGTTTGTAAAATTTTAAAAGAACAAAATTCAAAATTTTTGCCTCTTGATGTCCATCAACTTGATATTACCGACAGAAAAAAAGTTGACGCTTTTTTTAAAAACAATCAGATTGACTCAGTTATCCACTGCGCTGCATATACCGCGGTAGACAAAGCAGAGCAAGACGAAGAGGTTTGCATGAATGTCAATTTCACAGGGACCTTAAATATTGCCGAAAACTGCAATCAATATGATGCAAAACTTATTTATATAAGCTCTGATTATGTTTTTCCCGGAGACGGAACAACACCGTTTGAAACAAACGATGCCAAAGGCCCGCTAAATGTTTACGGAAAAAGTAAACTGCTCGGTGAACAGGCGGTTATTGACAACTGCAAAAAGTTTTTCATAGTCAGAACGTCTTGGGTATTTGGCGAAAAGAACACCAACTTTATTCATACAATGCTTCAACTAAGCCAAAGCCATGAAGAACTGAATGTCGTATGTGATCAGGTTGGTTCACCGACCTATTCAAAGCATCTTGCCGCTCTTTTGTGCGAAATGGTTCATACGGATAAATACGGTATATATCATGCAACAAATGAGGGCTTTTGCTCATGGGCTGAACTTGCTCAAACCGTGTTCACCCTTTGCGGCAAAACCACAAAAGTCAACTATGTCACAACCGCACAATACGGCAGTAAAACAAACCGTCCTTTGAATTCGAGGCTTTCCAAAAAGAGCCTTGACAATGCCGGCTTTAAAAGGCTGCCGGATTGGCAAGACGCTGTGAAAGAATATCTGCTTAATCTTAAAGAAATTGAAGCATAAAAATCAGGCTGCCGAAATGGCAGCCCGTTTTTATTCGTTTTCAATTAAACTTCAGAAATTGCTTCAACCGGGCAAGAACTTGCACAAGCACCGCATTCAGCGCAGGTGTCAGCATCGATAACATATTTTCCGTCACCTTCGCTGATAGCTCCTACCGGGCAGTTTTCTGCACAAGCACCGCATGAGAGGCAATCGTCGCCGATTACATATGCCATTGGTCATTACCTCCTTCAATCATTTTACCTTATTCTATCATAAAAAATGAAAATATCAAGTGTTATTTATCTGAATTTACAAATTAATCAGTTTTTTTTAAATTTTTTGTTATCTTAACGCGAAAGATTTCGCTTATTGTTGACTATTGTCCCGATTTCAACTAAAATATAAAATTGTTGTGTGGCTCAGTCAATGTATATGCACTTTGTCTGCAATAAATTATCAATAGGAATGCTATGACTATGAATTCAAAAAAAATCGAACTTAGCGAAAAGAACCTTTTTGTTTGTGAAAACAAAAAAGACGGCTGCAAAATTTTTGACGGAAATCCCCGCACAAAATGGAGCGGAGGTCAATATCCGACATTCGTTGAAATTGATCTTGAAAAAAGCTATAAAATTTCAAAGCTTATTATTGAAGTGCCGAAAAACAGTTTCAGTCTTTTTTTGGTTTTTGCAAGTGCTGACTCGGTTGATTTCAAAGAGGTTTTCAAGCAGGAAAGCGAACTTCCCGTAAAAGGTAAATATGAATTTGACTGTGCGTTTGAATGCAGATATATCCGTATTCTTATTCAATATAACTCAAATGCTCCTTATGCGCAGTTAAGGAATATTGAAATTTTCGGCTGTGACGGTTCGGAAATGCCTGTAAAAACAGAGAATATTTATCCGGAAGATTTTGTAAACAGCAAATACAATGTTGATCTGACCGAACAAGACACAATCGCTGAACTTCATGCTCTTGTTTCCCGGACAGTCGGTGAAAAATATCAAGATTGGTTCGATTTTGAGATTATAAAAAGCGACAAGGAATTTTTTGAACTTTGCGAAAATAGCGGAAAAATCAGAATTACTGCAAACAGCGGTGTTAATGCTGCGGCAGGTCTTAATCATTATTACAAATATTTTTGCTTCGTTCACATTTCTCAGGTCGGAAATAACAGCAAAATGCCCGAAACACCGCCGAAAATCCACAAACCAATCAGAAAAGAAACGCCGTTTAAAATCCGTTATGCCTATAATTACTGCGCCCTTTCCTATACCATGGCTTTCTGGAACGAAAACGATTGGCAAAAAGAGCTCGACTGGCTTGCTCTTGAGGGCGTAAATGTAATCCTTGACATAACAGCGCAGGAGGAAGTTTGGAGGCGGTTTTTAACAAAACTCGGCTACTCTTCTCTTGAAGCAAAAGCATTTATTACAGGCCCGGCTTATTATGCGTGGTTTAATATGGCGAATATATACGGTGTCGGCGGACCTGTGCATGACGGATTTTTCAAAAAGCGTACGGAGCTTGCGAGAAAAAATCATCTTTATATGAAAAAAATGGGTATGATGCCGGTTCTTCAGGGATATTCCGGCATGGTTCCGAAAGATATTAAAGAGCATGTACCGAATGCTCCTGTTATTGCACAGGGAAAATGGAACGAACTTGAAAGACCGTATATGCTCAGAACCGACAGTGAAACTTATACAAGGCTCGCAGATATTTTTTATGAATCTCAGTGTGAAGTATTCGGAAATTACAGCAATTTCTTTGCAACGGATCCGTTTCACGAGGGCGGAAAAAGCGGCAGAATGAAAGTTCAGAATGTTGCAAAAAAAATTATGGCCTCCATGCTCAAAAACAACAAAAACAGCATCTGGATCATTCAGTCATGGGGTGAAAATCCGTCAAAAGAGCTCATCAACGGTCTTGACGGCTACAAAGAACATGTTCTGATTCTTGACCTTTACGCCGAAAAGCGGCCGAGATGGGAAAATTATCTATCAAGAGAATTTATGAATACACCCTGGCTTTACTGTATGCTGAACAATTTTGGCGGAAGAATGGGTCTTCACGGTCATTTGCGAACGATTGCAAAAGAAGTCGCCCGCGCCGCAGGACAAGCAAAATACATGAAAGGAATCGGCATAACGCCGGAAGCAACTCATTCAAATCCGATTGCGTTTGACCTGTTTTTTGAAACTGCATGGTCAGACGATTCAAAGCTTCATGAAATCAATCTTCAAGAATGGTTTAAAGGCTATATAACAAGACGCTATGGAAAATTTACCGAAAATGTTTATCAGGCTGTTCTTCTACTTAACGAGACAGTTTACAATCCGGAGCTTAACGAACTCGGAGAGGGCGCACCCGAATCCGTCATTAACGCCCGTCCCGCTTTAAAAATCAAATCGGCTTCCACATGGGGAAACAGTGTGATTGCTTATGACAAAAAAGTGTTTGAACATGCTGTTGCGCTGTTTGTCAGCGATTATGACAAGCTTTGCCAAAGTGAGGGGTATATGTTTGACCTCGCCGATCTTTTAAAGCAAGTTCTTTCCAACACCGCACAGGAATATCAGATAAATATGTCTCAGGCGTATCAAAATAAAGACTTGATTGAATTTATGAAATATTCCGATAAATTCCTTGATATTATCAAATATACGGACAGCGTTCTTTCCTGCCAAAAGGAATTTCTGCTTGGAACATGGCTAAAAAAAGCCGACGAACTTGCCGAAGAATTTGATGATTTCACAAAAAAGATGTTTCGTTTTAACGCACGAGCATTAATTACAACCTGGGCCGGTTCAAGACTTGCAGCGGACAAAGGCGGTCTGAAAGATTATTCTAACAAACAGTGGTCAGGGCTTACGGCAGATTTTTACTATAAAAGATGGAAGATTTGGATCGAAAACTGCAAAGACGAACTTTCCGGTAAAAAAAGTGAACAAATTGATTGGTTTAGACTTGAAAACCGCTGGAGCTGGCTTGAAAACGAATATCCGTCCGAACCGTCAGACCTTTCTTTAAAAGATGCTGCAAGGCAAATTTTAAGTATTTACAGTGTCTGGAACGTCAGCTGAAAGACGTGAAATTTAATGTTGTCTTTTTTCAAATATTGTTGTATAATATATCAAAATAGTTTTTAGAGGCTCGATGTGTTTGAAAATATAAAAATAAACGAAAGAACGGCAAAAGAACTTGAAACAGCCATATTAAACGACACGCTTTCTCATGCTGTTATCATTGAAGGCGCCGATGAAGAAACGCGTCTGAAAACCGCAAAACAGCTTGCTGCGGCTTTGATTTGCGATGGTGAGAATAAGCCCTGCGGGCACTGTTCAAACTGCAAAAAATCCCTTTGTGACAGTCACGCTGATATTCATATTCTCACGAAAGACGAAAAATCAGCCAATATAAAAGTTGATGAAATCAGAGCACTGAAACAGCAGGCACAGCTTTTTCCGAACGAAGCGAAATACAGTATATTCATCATAAGCGAAGCGCAATTTATGGGTGTTCAGTCTCAGAATGCACTGCTGAAGATTTTTGAAGAACCGGCTTCCCATATCAAATTTATTTTGACTTGTGATTCAAAATCCGCTTTGCTTGAAACAATTGTTTCGCGCGGCAGTTCATACAGTCTTTCCAATTCAATCAGTGAAAACATCAGTGATGAAAAACATATTAAAGCAAAAGAACTTGCCGGAAAGCTTCTGGATTGTTTTTGCAAGAGCGATGAATATCATTTTCTTGTTCTGACTTCTGAATTTCAGAAAGATAAGGATCTTTTTCTGTTTACACTGAACTATATGATTGAAATTATCAGAGACGCTCTTATGATAAACTGTTCTTCAAAAGAACTGATTTCTGATTCCTTTGAAACAGCAAAAGCTCTTTCGATGAATTATACAGCGTCAAAAATGCTTCAGTTTATTGAGCTTTTACAATCTCTTCTTGATCAAACCAAGGCAAATGCTAATTTTAATTTGCTTGCAACAAGACTTTGCAGTAATTTATATTTAATTAAGAACTAAGGTTCGTTTGCATAATATAATCAAGTAAAAATTATGAAAGGAAAACGGTACAAAACACAGCAAAAGGCTTTCGTGTCTGTTTTGCAATATTTTGTACCGCACGGTGATTCAAATGACAATAGTCGTTGGCGTCAAGTTCAAAGATGCCGGTAAAACATATTATTTTGATCCGAAAGATACTGAATATAAGATCGGTGATGACGTTATTGTTGAAACCGCACGAGGAATTGAGTTCGGCCAGGTTACAATGACCAATAAAAGCATTGAAGATGATGAGGTTTCTTCTCCGCTTAAACCTGTTCTCAGAAAAGCAACCAAAAATGATTACAAAACGGTTGAAGAAAACAAAGCGAAAGAAAAGAGAGCTTTTGATATCTGCTGTGAGAAAATCGAAAAACATAAGCTGAATATGAAGCTTGTTGATGTTGAATATACGTTTGATTCCAGCAAAATTCTTTTTTATTTCACATCCGAAAACAGAGTTGATTTCAGAGAACTTGTCAAAGACCTCGCCTCCGTTTTCAGAACAAGAATAGAGCTCAGACAAATCGGCGTCAGAGATCAGGCGAAAATGCTTGGCGGTCTCGGCGTTTGCGGCAGACCGTTTTGCTGCAAATCATTTCTTGGTGATTTTCAGCCTGTTTCGGTCAAAATGGCAAAAGAACAGGGACTTTCACTTTCTCCGTCAAAAATCAGCGGAACTTGCGGCAGGCTGATGTGCTGTCTGAAATATGAACAAGACGCCTATGAGCACCTTTTAAGAGTTACTCCGAAAAACGGTGCGATTGTTGAAACACCTGAGGGACGCGGCGTTGTTATTGATTCCAATCTGTTAACAGGAATGCTCAAGGTTAAGCTTGACAAAAAGCCTGAAGCTGCCCCGCTTCTTATCAGCAGAAAAAAAATCAAGCTTATCAAAGATTCCAAAATTAAGGTTGACAAAAAAGAACTTGAAGCGCTTAAAAATATTGAATAAAGAAAACTGCACATCTCTCAAAGCAGATTGATGTGCAGTTTATTTTATTTATAATACATGAAAAGCTGGCATTTAATCATTCCGTTATAGAGCTTTCGCCTTTTGTCTGCTTTTCTGCCATAGAATTCTTCAAAATCTTCCGACGGGCTTATTATATAATATGACCAGCCGTGCTGTCTTGTAAATTTCTCACCCATAATTTTATAAAGGCGTTCGGCCTCTTTTAAATCGAGAAGTCGTTCACCGTAAGGCGGATTACAAATCAAAGTTCCTCTTTCGGTTTTCGGCTGAAAATTCTTTATATCGCGTTTTTCAAAAGTTATGAATTGAGCAACGCCGGCGCGCTGCGCATTGGCTTTTGCAATTTCAAGAGTTGCTTCGTCAATATCCGAACCGTAAGCGACAAAGCGGCTTTCCGTAAGTTCAAGAGATTTTGCTCTTTCTCTTTCCTCATTCCAGACAGATTCATCAATCTTATCCCAACGCTCAGCGGAA
>JBJFHW010000204.1:0-2571 GCA_051893965.1 Acutalibacteraceae bacterium | reverse complement strand
TTGCCGTCGAGGATTTCATCGCGGTGCATGTTTGTAACAGGTACTTCAGCGGTCGGAATAAGGAAATAATCATTTGTAAGCTTGAAAGCATCGTCTTCAAACTTGGGAAGCTGACCGGTTCCTGTCATTGATGCACGGTTTACCATAAACGGCGGGAAAATTTCTTTATATCCATGCTCGGTGTGCGTATTCAGGAAAAAGTTAATGATTGAACGCTCAAGTCTTGCACCGAGACCTTTATAAAAATGAAAACGTGCGCCTGTTACCTTCGCGGCAGTTTCCGGATCAAGAATATCCAAATCTGCACCGATATCCCAGTGTGCTTTTGCTTCAAAGTCAAAGGTTCTCGGCTTGCCCCAGCGGCGAATTTCAACATTTTCGCTGTCATCTTTGCCGATAGGCGTTGTTTCGTTCGGAATATTCGGGAACTCATAGATCAGGCTTTTCTGCCTTGCTTCCAAAGCATTCAATTCATCTTCATCTGCTTTGATTGCCTCTTTAACAGCGTTCATTTCTTTCATAATCTCGCTGATGTCACCGCCGGCTTTTTTGATGGCGGGAATCTGTTTGCTTGCCGCATTCTGCTGCGCTTTCAGTGCTTCTCTTTTTGAAGAAAGTTCACGTCGTTTACCGTCAATTTCAATGATTTCATCAACAAGAGCGTCCATGTCTTTATTTCTAGTTTTCATGGCTGCCTTGACTTTTTCGGGATTTTCTCTGATAAGTTTAATGTCTAACATTTCTTTTTACCTCTTTTTTATTGTCTGTTAAATACTTCAAGCAAATTGGCAAAATCTTCTTTGCTGAAAAACTCTATTTCAAGCGTGCCTTTACCGTTCGAATTTACATGTACTTTGGCTTTTCTTCCGAGGGTATTTGATAAAGCAATTTCTGCTTCGTTAAAATAATTATCACGCTTTTTTTCTTTTTTCTTTTTTTGAGCGCTGTCTTTGAGCATGAACTTAACAAGTCGCTCTGTGTCACGAACCGAAAGACCTTTTTCAACAACTTCTCCGGCAAGTTTTTTGATTTTTTCATCATCTGAAAGCGACAGTAAAGCTCTTGCGTGACCTGCCGAAAGATGACCTTCACGAACAAACTGCAAAACCGATGCCGGAAGCATCAGCAACCTCATTGTGTTTGCAATTGCAGGACGGGATTTTCCAACCTTTTGCGCCGCTTCTTCCTGCGTCATACCGTAGGTTTCAATCAATGTTTGTAAACCCTCTGCTTCTTCAATCGGATTCAGATCCTCACGCTGAAGATTTTCAACAAGGGCAAGTTCCATAATCTCGCTTTCTGTGATTTCTTTGACAAGCACCGGAACTTCTGTGAGCCCTGCCATTCTTGCCGCACGCCAACGTCTTTCTCCGGCAATCAGCTGATAACCGCCTTCCGGAAGCGGGCGAACGAGCAAAGGCTGAATGATTCCATGCTGTGCAATGCTGTCTGCAAGCTCTTCAAGGGCTTCTTCATCAAATACCTTTCGGGGTTGATCTCTGTTCGGCTCAATTTCATGAAGTTTTAACATCAGTGTTCCGACGTTTTCTTCTTCGGTGCTGTTATCAAGCATTAAAGCGTCCAGCCCTTTCCCCAGACCACCTTTGTTTTTCAGTGCCATAATATACCTCCTTAGCTGTTGTTCTTATTTAGAAATTCTGCTGCAAGTTCGTCATATGCCTTGCTGCCTTTTGACGCCTTATCATAATAGCAAACCGGCATACCGAAAGACGGTGCTTCCGAAAGCCTGACATTTCGGGGAATAACCGTTGAATATACTTTTTTCGGGAAAAAGCGCTTGACTTCTGACACTACCTGCTGAGTAAGATTCAGTCTTCCGTCATACATCGTCAGCAGAATTCCTTCAATTTCAATAAGCGGATTATATAAACGCTTAACCTGCCTTATCGTGTTCATAAGCTGTGACAAACCCTCAAGCGCATAATATTCGCACTGTATAGGAACAATAACGCTGTCAATTGCACTGAGCGCATTTACTGTTATTAGCCCAAGAGAGGGCGGACAGTCAAGAAAAATATAATCAAAACTATCTTTAATCGGCGCAAGTGCGTTTTTTATTCTGCCTGTACGGTTGTCAAGCTCGGCAAGTTCCAGCTCGGCTCCCGCGAGATTCATATCCGACGGAAGCAGGGAAAGATTTTGAAAATTTGTTTCTTTCAAAATATCCTTTGCCTCTGCCGTGCCGATAATCATATCATAGGTTGATTTTTCAACGTTTCTTTTGTTAAATCCAAGGCCGCTTGTGGAATTTCCTTGTGGATCTATATCAACAAGCAAGGTTTTATATCCATGCATACCTATTGCCGCAGAAAGATTAACGGCCGACGTTGTTTTTCCAACACCGCCTTTTTGGTTAACAATTGCAATCGTTTTCCCCATTAGCTTCTCCTTTCCGTATATCCGCCGTCATAAATTCAACCACCGTAATTAAGATACAGTATAACACATACAGAAAAGATTTTAAAGTACTAAACAAAAAATTTTTTTGTTTCACGTCTGCGTTGTAAATAGATGTGACCCATTTTTTGAAAAAAATAAAGTCAAAGTATA
>JBJFHW010000203.1:0-12259 GCA_051893965.1 Acutalibacteraceae bacterium | reverse complement strand
TTTACCTCATAAAAAAGGAAAGTTTCATCTTTATAATTGTGCCTGACGATATAATGGTCAGAATGATGTTTTCATAAAGTTTTCAATGTTGAACTCAATAAATTAAAAAATATCCGTTATCGGTTGTTCAGAAAAGGATTTTAAGGGAAAGGCGATCGAAAGGAGGTTCCCTTGAACGCGTCTTTGCTTCGTTCCTTCGCAAAAAGGAACGAAGTGGTCGCAAGGCAACTTAAAAATCAATCAAACAAAAAATCAACAGAATTTTTACACAAAAAAACACCCGCTGAAAACAACTCAGCGGGTGAAAAATTTGTCTGAAACTTATTTGTTGTAGGTAAAACCTTTCACAGCGGGGAACTGCTCTTTGCCAAATCCCATAACGCGTGCAATCTGAACGCTGATCTGACGGTTTTCAACGGTCTGTCCGTCTGTGAATCCGGCATCCGTTGCAGAAACATAAAGCGGAACGTCGGCAGTTGTGTGATCGTCTTTGGTGTAGTAATATTCGTCCTTTTCGGCATCATATTGAATGCCGCCTGTTTCGTGATCAGCGGTTACAACAACAAGCGTGTCTCCGTCCTTTTCGGCATAGTCAAGAGCAACCTCAAGTGCGTCGCTGAATGCCATAACATTCATGGTTGCACCGTCAAAATCGTTGTCGTGTGAGTATTTGTCAATGCATGCGCCCTCAACCATCAGGAAAAATCCGTTTTCGTTGTCGTCAAGCAGGTCAATTGCTTTTGCTGTCATTTCGGCAAGATAAGGTGAATCGTTGTCTCTGCTGCAGGTTTTGACGCTTTCAAAATCAAACTGGGCAAAAGAACGGCTGCCACTTTCAAGAGCGTCCATTTCGGTTTTTGTTGAAATATAGGTAAAGCCGTTTCTTTCGCAGTTTTTCTTTGTAATGCTTTCCGATGCACAGCCCCAGATCAGATCAAGGTCGCTTCTAAGCTGATCGTAACTGATGTCCGGTTCAAACTGTCTTGCAAGAGCATGAGCCGAAAATGCAGCCGGTGTGGCACCGCTGGTTTTGTCTGTTGTCACAACACCTGCGGCTTTGCCGCCGCTTTTTGCAAGCTCCGTCAGGGAAATGGGAACTCTTGTGTCAGCCGGAGCAAAGGGATAAAACGGAAATCTTGCAACCGAATTTGCCCAGATGCGGATTCCTGTTGAAAGAGCGCTTCCGCCTGCCGCACTGTCGGTATAATCAAGAATGAACGATCTTGTGTCCGAATGACCGTAAACCGGCATTTTGTCCATGGTAAGGTCTGTGTTATATCTTTGACGGGTCACAGCCAGTGTGTTATCTCCCATGCCGTCTCCGATCATAAGAATCACATTCTTGTAGGTTTTGTAATCATCGCTGATGTTGTTTCCCAGTCCGATCATGCAATAAACCGAAAAGAAAATTGCGATGAAAAATGAAATTGCTTTTTTGACTATTGAAGCCATTGTGTATCTCCTCCCGAATTGTTAATTGTGAATACATTATAGCTTATTTGTTGCTGTTTTGCAAGAAATTTATCGCTTTAATTGTCGAATGTTGAAAAAAATATGAAAGCATAAAAACGGTTTTAAAAGATACCCTTGCGCTTTATTTTTCGGCAGTAATATTAGAGACAACAAAAAAAGCCGAGGCGGTTGCCTCGGCTTAAAAGCTTTTATGCATCTGTTGCATCATCATCTTTTTTATCGTTTGCATCGCGAATCTGCTTAACAAGATCCTGGAAGAACTTAACAATACTCTGAATGAACTCAACAAATTTTGTGATAAAATCCATTTTCTGCACCTCTTTTCGATTTAAATTTGCATCTTTCGCTGACATGATTATAACACAGTAAAAACTCTTTTTCAATACTTTGTAAATAATTTGTTAAAATAATTGCAATGAAAAGAAAACATAAAAGTCGGGGATTTCCCGACTTTTTGTGTGTTATTGTTCTGCTGTGTTTTCTTCTTCCTCGGTGTCTATTCCGAGAAGCTTTTTAAAGAGTTTTGCAATAAGTGTGAGAACATAGGTAATGTCTTCCCAAAACATCATTATTGACCATTCCATAGTAATTCCTCCTGAAAAATTCAAGGTTACAAATGTAACCGATTTATAACTAAATTATATACGCAAAGGAAATTCTTGTCAACAGATATTTTATGTTTTGTTTTCGGTTTCTTCATGTAAACGGCTATATTTTTTTCTCCTGATGCGTAAGTATTGATAAAAAGGTTTTGGTGATGGACCATGAAAATCGCTCTTGTCGGAAATCCGAACTGCGGAAAAAGCTCTTTGTTTAATCTTCTGACTTCGTCCGATGAATACGTGGGCAACCGCGCAGGCGTAACCGTCGGCGCAAAAGAAAAAAGAATGAGCGCAAATCATGAATTTCTCATTGCGGACACACCGGGAGCTTACAGCCTTTCGGATTTTTCGCCCGATGAAGAAGCGGCGCTTGATTATCTGATCAGAGAAAAGCCCGATGTGCTTGTTAATCTCATTGATAGCCGGTATCTTCGGCGGAGTCTCGGTCTGACCGTTCAGCTTCTTGAGATGAAAACGCCGATGATTGTGGCTTTGAATTTTTTTGATGTACGCGCCGACACAAGCATTACCGGAAAGCTTTGCGCCGCCCTTTCGGTTCCGGTTGTAAAACTGAATGTCAAAAAAGGCGAGGGTGTGGATTTGCTTTGCCGGACGCTTTGCTGCGGTGATTTTAAAACGCCTGCCGCGCCGGAAATTTACGGCGCAGAAACCGAAAAAGCAATCAGACAGATTGAAGATTTTTTTGCCGGTGAAAGATTTTCAAGATTTTATGCCGTTGAAATGCTGAAAGAAAACGAAACCGTCCAAAGACTTTTAAGCAAGGAGAAAAAAGCGCAGGCTTTGAAAATTGTTGCAGCAGAAAAAGAAAAGCGGGGAGATCTGATTGCCCAAACCGCAAACGCAAAATTTCTTTTTGTTGATGAAACGCTTAAAAAATGCGGCTTTGAACAAAACACGCAGAAAAGCGTTTCACAAAAAATTGACAAGGTTGTGCTGAATCGTTTTCTGGCGTTCCCGATTTTTTTTGCCGTGATTTTTGCCGTTTATTATCTTTGCATCTGCATCGTCGGTTCGGCGTTTTCATCTGTGCTTTGTGACAAGCTGTTCGGGCAAAGCGCCGCTTTGAATATTGCCGCGCTGCTTGAAAAAATCGGCTGTGCACCGCTTTTGGGACGCTTTTTTTCACAGGCCGTTTTTCGCTGTGTCGGCAATGTGCTCAGCTTTGTGATGCAGGTGTTTATGCTGTTTTTTTCGGTTTCAATGCTTGAAGAAAGCGGCTATATGTCAAGAATTGCTTTTCTGTTCGACTCGGCGGCGCAGAAAACCGGTCTTTCGGGAAAATCGGTCATTTCGTTTTTTGTTGCCTCCGGGTGCAGTGTGACGGGTATGATGTCTGCAAGAACCATTGAAAATGCAAAGCAGAGGAAGCTGACGGTGATGCTTGTTCCGTTCATTCCGTGCAGCGCAAAGGTTACTGTTATTGCCCTGATTGCGGGCAACGCATTTCGCTCAAAGGGACTTACCATGTTTTTTATCTATCTTTTTGCCGTTTTGTCCGTCATCTTTTCGGCAAAGCTGCTTTCAAAAACAAAGCTTTTCGGCTCGGACGGAACTTTTTTGCTTGAAATGCCGCCGTATATTTTGCCGTCGGTGTTTTCGGCAATAAAAAAAGCCTTCCGGCAAAGCCTGAGCTTTGCCAAAAAGGCTATGAGCGTTGTTTTGATTTCGTCAGCCGTGCTATGGCTGATTTCAAATTTCTCATTAAGCGGCGGCTTGCATGAAGCAAAAAACTTTTCCGAGAGCATAACCGCATCGGTCGGTTCAGTGCTTTCAAAATTCTTTCTTCCGCTCGGCTTCGGCAATCCGCAGGCCGCCTGTGCGGTTATATCCGGACTTTTTGCAAAGGAAAACATCATTTCCGCTTTAACGCTTTTTTCAACCCTTGCCGAAATGAATACGGCGCAGGCACTTTCGTTTTTGTGCTTTAACCTTTTTTGCCCGCCCTGTGTTGTTGCGGTCGGAACGATGAAAAAGGAGCTTTCACGCCCGAAACTGACTGCGTTTTCTCTTCTTTTTCAAACTGCTTTTGCCTATGCCGCGTCATTCATTCTTTACCGTATTTTACTGATTTTGATGTTATGAGCGGCAAAGCATTTGCAGATATTCCATCGCTTCTTTCAGCTGAATTTCATCGGTGTAGTTTTTTTGATATACTTCAACAACACCGTCGGCGCGAATGCCGGCTTGATGAACTTTTTGAAACAGCGCCGAAAAATCTGTCAGACCGCCTTTGTGCGGCGGCAGGCAGTCCTCGGTTTGCGAACAGTCGCTTAAATGCAGATGAACAATGTTTTTGCCGACTGCATCAATAAAATCAAACGGATTCTGCTTTGCCCGCCGTGCTTGCTTTATATCAAGAACCATTCTGAAATCATCTTTCAGAAGACTTTTCATTTTTGCCATGAACTGCGGCGTCTGACCGACATAACCCACAACATTTTCATGTGCCGCCGTTATGCCGAACTGCTTTGCCGCTTGAGAAAAAAGATAAAATCTGTTTGCGTATTCTTCGTCGGGAATCGGTCTTATATCCTTTGCACCGTGAAGAACAAAAAAATTTGCTCCGATTTGCGCAGCCGCTTCAAACATCGGCTTATACATTTCAAGGCTGTCTTTGAACCGACGTTCATAATCGGAAAAAATATAATAACCCTCTGCAAAAGACATGAACGGGTGAAAAGAAACAACATTGATGCCGTAATAATTTTTGATTTTGCAAAGCTCCCGAACAAAGCCGCGATCGGTCTCCGAGGGCGAATTGAAAAACACTTCGGCGGTTTTCACGCCGAGTTTTCCGAGCTTTTCAAATGCAATTTCGGTTTCAATAGGATAAAAGCAAGAAGATGAAACGCCGATTTCCATTTTTTTTCAGAGCCTTTCCGTTCAATCAGATAATTTTATAAAACAAATAACCAATGACTAACCTATGCTCACACCCAGGGTTAATCATTGGTTATTAAAGCGAATGCCCGAAGGCATAGCTTTTTTAATTATGACCAGCTTGTTACGCCGATGATTCTGAAGAAGAATCTGAGAATATCACCGAAAATGGCGGTACTCATAATATCTGACGGATAATAGCTGATAGTTGAGCAAAGGTCGCGGTAAAATACCGGGCGGGTTGTGTAGGAAGCAACATCGTTTTCGTCAAGTTCAAAAATACGCACGGATCTCTTATCGCCCGAGCCGTATGCGCGGAAGCCTGTGCCGCCGTTATAGCCGAGAATAATTCCGTCGTCTGTTTTGCCGACAAAGTTGTTAACATGGTCATGTGCGAAGAAAGCGCCGATGATGTCACCGTTCTGAACCCATGCGTCATATTCGCCTGAGGTGGAATCAAACACTTCCGAGCAGGGCGCTTCACCGAAAATTGCGTTTTCTTGATCAATGATATAATCCTTGTTGAGAACATACCATTTATAATCGTTCAGACTGAAAACAGCGTGATTGCTTTCCTTAACGCTTACCTGAGTCAGGAACTGATAAATTTCCTTAACGGGAACATGCTGGAAAACAAGAGACGGAACAACCTCACCGCCGTTTGCCGCTTTCAGTTCGGCACTCTTCTGGTTATACCATTCAACCTGATTGGCATAGCAGCCGGTATAGCCGTTTGCAAGACCGTCTTTGTTGTTGGAATCCATCATATAGATGTTAAGAGCCATGCGGCTGCCGTCGCTGCTCATGATGGGAATATTGTAAGTGCCGGGGTCGCAGCCTTCGTTTGTGATGCAATATTCAAATTCTTTGAACACATTCATCATTTCTTCGATGGAAACAATATCTTCAAGATCATGGTCATGGTTTCCGAATGTTACGGCGAACGGAACCTTTGCATCGTTAAGAATTGAAGCAAAAGCGCGAAGAGCCTTTTTGATTCTGGTTTCGTTTGCACCGATGAACATATCCGAAAGAATGTCGCCGGGAACAACAACAAGATCCGGCTTTTCCGCCGCAAGTGCAGCTTTGAGGAATTCAACCGTTCTTTTGTTCATGTTGTCAATATCCTGTGTGTCGTTGACCTGCATAATTTTGAATTTGCCGTCGTCACCGAATCTGAGAGAATTCTGTGTCTGTGTTCCTGCTGCAAAAGCCGAACTGCAAAGAGCAAAAATCATAACAAGAGCAAGAAGCACACTGAGAGCTTTTTTCATTTGTATCCTTCTTTCTTTATGGGATTTTCCCACGCATTATTGGATTTATTATAACAGATTTTCCCTGATAAAACAACACGGTTAGCTTCGGCAAACTGCAAGAAGTTTCAGCCGATACTTTGTCAATAATGACGAAATCGGTTCAGAACTGAACGAAATCGGCGATGGACCGAAAAAGCCCCACGGTGTATGTTATGCTGATTGCAAACAGAAAAAACCAGAGTTTGGGAGGAAAACGTCATGGAACACGAAAAACAGGTTGAAACAGTAAAAAAAGCACTTGAGCTTGAAAAGCAAATCAACGTAACAAAAGGTAAGATTTTAAAACTCAAGCATCAGAAATTCAAGGCAAAACCTCAGCCGCCGGAGAAAAAAACGGTTAAACGTGAAATGCCGCCCATTGTTCCGACAACTAAATTTGATTGGTTATTGGCAGTTGTTTTGGGGATTTTCACAAGCGGTATCGGATTTATTGTTTATTACTTTGCCGTTTACAGGCAAAAAAGAAAAAAAGAAATTGAACAGATACGAAATTCAGCCGAATACAAACAGAAGTGTTCGCAGGCAAACGCAGAATTCGACCGTATTCAGAACGGTTATGACGAGCAATACGAAAAAGCCAAAGAAAACTATTATTCGGTGATTTTGCCGCAATATGAAAAAGAACTTGAGGCATGGAAAAAACAGTGTAAAAACGAAATCGAACAGGAAGAAAACACGCTTCGATGCTTGCAAAATAAGCTTGCCGTTCATTATCAGACAACAAAAATTGTTCCGATGCAATACAGAACCATTCCGGCACTTCAGTATATTTATGACATGATTTCAACTTCGGATTACAGCGTGCGTGAAGCGATTGAAAGCTATGAAAAGGCTCAGCAAAGAAATCTTGACATAGCCCGTCTGCAGGAACAGCGATTTGCAAATGAACTGGCAGATGAACAAAACGATTTGTTGAATTTACAAAACAATATTTCCGAAAAGACGAGACGCGATGCAAAAAAGGCTTCGGCTGTCAGTGCGGTTCAAAGGCACAATACGAACAAAACGCTGAATGAGATTTTGAGGAAAAAGAAATGATTATTACAGAGTAAAAAATTAAGTCCCGCCGTTTTTTTAGTGAAAGGGCGGGATATTAAAAAATCATAACTGATTTGATAGAAATATCCTTGTATTTAAAGTTATTGTAAGAAAAACCGAGATAACAACACTGAAAAAACCAAGTAATTTTAAATTGGTAATTCAGAACTTCTGCATATATATTTAATTTTGTATTAAATAAGCTAGTTGTAAAACTTTATTTACCTACTTCTCATATAGTTCCAAATAAGATAATCAAGTTCACGTATTGTCAAATTCGGATAAGAAGTTTGTAGGATATTCAAAATATCTTCCATAATTTGTTGTGCCTCTTCTTTTTCGATATTTCTGTCAAAAAATTCTGATAAGAATCGAAGTATGTGTCGATCTGGCTTTAGTATATTTTCATTACCACAAAGCATTTTTAAGTATTGGAATGATATTCCGCTTGATTGACCTTTAACACTTTTATATTCAGTCTCAATATTGTTACATTTGCTATTAAAATCAGCTTTAGTTTCAATTCCGAATTCTTTGAACTTCTTTGCACATTCAAAAACCGCTTCTGCTTTTAAAATTCCATTTTTACTTGATGTACGCTGTCTGTTTTTAATAGTTTCAGCTGCAAATTTCTCAATACCCGAAGATTGAATTTCAGCTATTAAATCGGAAGTAGTATAATGAATGTCTTTCTTTTGATTTGACTTTTTATACGGCTCTATACCGACTTTTTCACAATAACGCAAAACTGTATTGCGTGTAGAATAATAATTTACTCCGATTGAGAATATTGCGTCTATAAGACAAAGTGGCAAGCAAGAATAATTATATTCTTCTGGTAAGGAAAAATTTTCAATATCGAAATTTTCGGCTAAAAAATCTGCTGCTTTTTTACTTATAAGCTCGTAACTTACAAAATTGTTTTTGTTGCTTTCTGACTCCATGATAAAAATGCCTTTCATCATATAGTATTTCAAAGACTCTTCCAAGTCCTTTTTTAATTTTTCACGCAGGCTTTGCGGCTCCAGTATTACAACATCGGGTGCAAAGTTTTTTGCAAACTGTTCCATTGCCATTTCGTTTGTATATGCCGAAACCGTGACGCCGTTTTCGTCTTCGTCAAAAAAGCGGACATCATCGCCGAACATATCAATCACATCGCTTATCATGGGGCGATTGATGCGAAACCGAACCCGAACATTTTCGCTTGAATACATATAAGGATGCTCATTCATGTATTCGGCAAGGTTAAGCGTTCTGCCGTTTGACCATTTGAGACTTTCAAAGGGTTTTGCCGGCTCATCAAGAATTTTTATGTCTGAAATCCGGTCAATACGGTAGTTTGAAATGTCATCGTATTTGTCATAATTGCAGATCAGATAATACTTTCCCTCCTTTGCTGCCATCTGGTACGGAGTGATTATATATTCTCTGTCCGTGCCGTCGGGACGTTTTTTGATATATAGCTTTTTGTCTGTGCCGTATTCAAGATAATGAAAAGAAACTTTGCGCTGTTTGCTGATGGCTTCGTCCAGAAGTTCAATGTTCAAAAAAAGCTGTTTATTGTCTGCTTTACCGTCGGGAAGCTTAGAAATGTGTTTTATGCGCGAATGAAAATAGATATTTGACAAGCTTTCCAGTTTTTCAACAAGCTGTTTGCATTGAACGGACGGCACATGAGCCGAAAAAAGCAGTCCGTCAATCAGAAGTCGAAGTTCTCCGTTTGTAAAATCACGCTCAAGATAAAAATCCGACCGTATACAGCTTTCTTCAGGCTCACCGGTTTTCGGATTTTCAATTATGCGGGTTGTTTCACGGTATTCAATGTTATACCCGAAGTCCATCAGGTTCAGAAGATTACGGCGGATTGCTTTGCGGTCGGCTGTCATATCATATTCGTTCTTGAGAATGTCTGCAATTTCCTTTTGACTCAGTCTGTGTTCTTCATCGGTATATCGCCGCAGAATATCAAGAATGTTCATAATCAAAAGGCGTTTCGGTTGTCTCATGGGCATTTTGCACTTCCTTTCCCTGCTTTTTGTTGATAATATCAAATTTTACTGTATTTTACAACGGTTGATGAGACTTTTTTGCCGCATAAAAAAATAATCTTGAACTTTAATTAAAAAAACGGACATCTTCATGTTTTTTATCTGTTAAATTTTTAAAACCCATTGCCAAAATCCGGTCAATAATATATAATAATTAAGGTTTATTAAAGAACCGGCGCATTTTGTGTAAATTTAATTTTTGAGGTGGAATTATGGCTCTGAAAGACATTGACAAAAAGGCCGAGGAAAAAGGATCGGGCCTTGTTACTTTATGGCAGTTTGTAAAATTTATTGTTGTAAGCTTGCTTGCGTGTATCGTTCAGTTTGCGCTTCTGAACATTCTTGCAAAAATTCCGGCGATACATAATCTTTATCAGACGCCGTTTAACTGGTTTGTTTTTAATTATGACATCAGCAAGGGCGGCCTCGGTTATTTCATCGCTTTCAACACCGCCAACATTGCAGCGCAGATTGTGGCATTCTTTGTCAACAAGGAAAAGACTTTCAATTCCGACGCCAATGTTGCCGTTACT
Organism: Acutalibacteraceae bacterium; assembly: GCA_051893965.1. Lineage (GTDB taxonomy): Bacteria > Bacillota > Clostridia > Oscillospirales > Acutalibacteraceae > UBA6857. The sequence goes on along the minus strand of JBJFHW010000203.1, from coordinate 2,345 downwards.
TTGCCGATTTATATCATTTTCACCGTTGCGCTTATCACTTTTTCTGCCTGGCTTTCGCCGACAATTTACGGTGCGCTTACTTCAAAGCTCGGAGAAACTCTTTCTCTTAACATTGCAACGGCAATCTGTTCGGCGCTTCAGTTCTTCCTTTATTTCCCGGTTGATAAGCTTCTTATGAAGTCTAAGAAAAAGGATAAAAGTCAAGCCGAAGAAACCGAATAAAAATCAAAGCAGCGTGGTGAATCATAAAACACCACGCTGAATTTTTTCATCAAAAGTTTTTGCTGATTTATCAGCCTTTCAGTCGGGCGAGACTTTTGAAGATTTTAATAATTTTCCGCCTTGACTTCAAAATAGGACTGCTCATGAGAGCAGACAGGGCAAATTTGCGGTGCGGATTTGCCGAAATGAATGTGGCCGCAGTTTCTGCATACCCACATCACATCGCCGTCCTTTGAAAAAACAAGTCCGTTTTCAACGTTTTGAAGCAGCTTTCTGTATCGCTCTTCATGGCTCTTTTCAATTTCGGCAACAAGCTCAAACAAAACGGCAATTCTTTCAAATCCCTCCTTGTGCGCCGTGATGGCAAAATCTTTATACATTTGTGTCCACTCGTAGTTTTCACCCTCGGCGGCGTCCGAAAGATTCTTTTCTGTCGGGCCCGCACCGCCGGAAAGAAGCTTCCACCAGATTTCGGCATGCTCTTTTTCATTGTTGGCGGTTTCTTCAAAAATGGCGGCAATTTGCTCATAACCGTCTTTTCGTGCTTTTGCGGCGTAATAGGTATATTTGTTTCGTGCCTGACTTTCGCCCGCAAAGGCGGTCATCAGGTTTGCCTGTGTCTGGCTGCCGTTTAAGTTCATTTTGATTACCTCCGGATTGCCGCCTTTTGAGCGGCTTAAATATTTATATTTTTATAATAGGCAAAGTTTCCCATATTTATAACCGGATTTGAAGAATTATGGTTATATTTTTTTCTGCATCTCGGGCACAGTTCAAGCGTTGATAAAATGAAAGAACTGTGTTAGAATATGTTTTACAGATGTGCGCGGTATCGCGCTTTTTGTTTAAAGAGGATTATTATGAGTATTCAAACAAATTTCAAACACACGCTTTTTGCAAGCTATATCGGCTATTTTGTTCAGGCAATCATCAATAATTTTGCACCGCTGCTTTTTATCACTTTTCAGAATACTTTCGGCTTTTCTTACCGGAAAATTTCCGCTTTGATTTTTCTCAACTTCCTTATTCAGTTGATTATCGATCTTTTGTCGGCATATTTTATTGATAAAATCGGCTACCGTAAATGTATTGTTGCGGCGCATTTTTTTGCTGCTTCGGGACTGATACTTCTCGGCGTACTGCCTTTTTTGATGAAAAATGCTTATGCCGGCGTTGTGATTTCCATGCTGATTTATGCATCGGGAAGCGGTTTGATTGAAGTGATTATCAGTCCGCTTGTTGAGGCCTGCCCGACCGAAAACAAATCCGGATCCATGAGCCTGCTTCATTCATTTTATTGCTGGGGGCAGATGTGCGTTGTTCTTTTTTCAACGTTGTTCTTTGTCTGCTTCGGCATTTCAAACTGGCGGCTGCTTTCGGCTTTGTGGGCGATCATTCCGCTTATCAACGGCATCTATCTGACGCTTGTTCCGTTTCCGCAGATGCTTGATGAATACAAAGGCATCGGGGTCAAAGCTCTGTTTAAAAACAAAATGTTCCTTGTCTGCGCCGTGATTATGTTCTGTGCAGGCGCAAGCGAGCTTGCCATGAGTCAGTGGGCTTCGGCATTTGCCGAATCGGGACTTCATGTTTCAAAAACGGTGGGCGATTTGCTCGGACCGTGTTCGTTTGCGGTGCTGATGGGAACGGCGAGGGTGCTTTATGCAAAATTCAGCACAAAGATTTCGCTTCGCTCGTTTATGACGGCATCGGGAATTTTATGCATTGCAAGCTATCTTCTGGCTTCGCTTTCTCCGTTTCCCATTCTTTCGCTTATCGGCTGTGCGCTTTGCGGATTTTCCGTCGGTGTTATGTGGCCGGGAACGTTCAGTCTCGGAACGCAGAAAATTGAAGGCGGCGGAACGGCAATGTTTGCATTGCTTGCGCTTTTCGGCGACCTCGGCTGCAGCATGGGACCGTCAGCTGTTGGCCTTGTAACAAGTCTTGCAGGCGACGACCTTTCCAAAGGCTTGCTTTTTGCCGTTATTTTTCCGGCAGTTTTGCTTTTGATGATGGGTAACTTAAAAAGCAAGCGCACAAGTAAGCTTTAAATTATTGATTATCGGGCAGATTTCATTGACGGTTTCACCGTCAATCAGGAAACCCCCGGCGAGGGTTTCCTA
>JBJFHW010000202.1:0-2618 GCA_051893965.1 Acutalibacteraceae bacterium | reverse complement strand
CGCGGTTATGATGTTTCCATTGTTGATGCCAACGAAGAAAGATTCAGTCAGCTCGGCGCCGGCTTTTCCGGTCTTGCCGTAACCGGCTCTCCGACCGACATCAGAATTCTTGAAAATGCCGGCTGCGCAAACATGGATATTGCCATTGTTGTGACGCCGAAAGATAACGTAAACGTGATGGTTGCGCAGATGCTGAAAATTGAATTTGACATTGAAGAGGTTTATGTCCGGGTTCTTGACCCATCGCGCGAAGCGGTTTTCAGAAAGTTCGGACTTCGGACGATCTGCCCCACCCGCTTTGAATCGGACGCGCTTTTCAACCTTGTCACCGAAGATGCAGACGACATTGATTCGTTAACAATCGGAACAAGCAGCGTTCAGTTCATTTGTGAAAAGGCGGAAAAACACATACTCGGAAAAAATGCTTCCGAATTAATCAGCCACAAGAACGAAATGCCGTTTGCCGTGAAGAAAAAAAACGGTCAGCTTGTTCTTTGCAACGATGAAGATTTAATCATTGAAGACGGCGACAGAATTGTTTATGCCGCTGTCTGGGGAGGCTGATGGAATGAATGTGATTGTTGTCGGAGCCGGACATCTCGGCTATTATCTGGCAAGAGAGCTGATTGAAAACGATTATAAAGTTACTTTGATTGACATTGACAGAAAACGCTGCGAACAAATTGCAAACAGCCTTGACATCAGCGTTTTTTGCGGCGACGGTTCAAGAGTTGAAACGCTTGCCGCGGCCTCAACGGGAAAATGCGATGTTTTCATCGCCGTAACAAACTGCGATGAAGACAACCTGATCGCCTGCGAAATTGCCAAAAAGCAGTTTAAAGTGAAACGAACCATTGCCAAAAACAACCGCCGCAGCAATATGAATATTATGAAAAAGCTCGGCGTTGACATTGTTGTTGATGAAGCGCAGATTATCACGCACATGATTGAGCATGAAATTGACAGCGCACAGGTTCAGCTTGTTGCGGAAATCGGAAACAGCGGCGCGGTCATCAGCGAATATAAAATTCCGATGGACTGGAAATATTCCGGCAAAAAGCTTTCCGAACTGAGCGTTCCGGAGCAGTGCGTTTTTGTTTATCTCAAGCGCGGCGATATGTTCATGATACCCCGAGGCAACAGCGTTATCATGGGCGGCGACAAAATCATTGCCCTGACGGTCGGTTCCTCCGGCAAACAGCTGAAAAAACTTTTTGCACTTTAAAAACGAAACAAAATAAATTAAGAAAGGAAATCAATTTATGACAGCATTTTTTGAAAATTTTCTGCATTTTGATCTGAGCATTTTTGAATGGGTACAGTCCATTCAAAACCCTGTTCTGACGGCCATTCTCAAATTCGTAACAACCCTTGGCGAGGGCGGCATCATCTTTATTGCGCTTGCTCTTGTTCTCATCTGCACAAAAAAATACCGCAAAGTCGGCTTTGCGGTCATCATCGCCCTTTTGGTAATGGAAGTCGGCAACAACCTGATTTTAAAAGAACTGTTTGCAAGGCCGCGTCCGTTCAATCTTGAAGGCTATGACTGGTGGAACGAAGTTTATAAATACCCGGAAATTGTTTCAAAACCGACAAGCTATTCTTTCCCCTCCGGTCACACCTCTTCTGCCTTTGCCGCAGCGGTTGCGGTTTTGTGGTATGACAGGAAAATCGGCATTCCCACAACGATCTTTGCCTTTATTATGGGCTTTTCAAGAATTTATGTTGAAGTTCACTATCCGACCGATGTCATTGCCGGAATCCTTGTCGGCATTGTTTATGCGCTTATCGGAGTTCTTATCACGAAATATCTTTATCCGAAATGCGAGAAGCTGTTTGAAAAGTTTTTAGACCCGATTCTTGATAAATTCAGAAAGAAGAAAGAAGTACATGAATAAAATCAAAAAGCTGTTTAAAGCTCTGGTCAACAAAGAAACAATCACTTATATTGCTTTCGGCGTTCTGACAACGGTTGTAAGCTTTGTTGTTCTGAAAATATTCGATATTATTTTAGGCACAAAGCTTTATCTGCTTTCCAACACGATTTCATGGATTGCCGCCGTCATTTTTGCCTATGTGACCAACAAGCTTTTTGTTTTTGAAAGCAAAAGCTGGAAACCGTCGGTTCTGAAAAAGGAAATTCCGTCGTTTCTCGGCGCAAGAATTGCATCCTATTTCATTGAACAGGGCTGTTTGTGGCTGTTTATGGACGTTATCGGCTTTGACGGCAAGGTGTTTGATTTCATTATCATCAAGCTCAGCGGTCTGATGACGGCAAAAGTGATTGCAAGCGTTCTGGTTGTTATCATCAACTACATTTTAAGCAAATTTTTCATTTTTGCTCACAAGGACAAAAAGAACAAAAACCCGTCCGAACAGCCGGAGCAAGCGGCAGAACAAACCGAATAAACAAAATCCCCGAAGCTGAAAAAACTTCGGGGATTTTCCTATACAAATTATAATTTGGCGGACAATGTCCGCAGATGTTACGCGGGGCAGAAAGCTGCAATCTTTATGATTTCACCGCGGCGGAAACTAAGTAGAAAAAGGAGTAAAGTTTTTTGGTTCTTCACGGATTCGTGTGTAAAACGCGTCGAGAAGAAGGTAAAGAGATAAAT
>JBJFHW010000201.1:0-12503 GCA_051893965.1 Acutalibacteraceae bacterium | reverse complement strand
ATCCGTAGGAAACCCTCGCCGGGGGTTTCCTGATTGACGGCAAGAGCCGTCAATGGAATTTGTCCGCTAAATAATAATTCCGCAAAGTGATGATACGCAGATTTTTTTCCGCTGAGCTTTGCGGATTTTTTTATGTGATTGTTTTGACTATTTTGAAAACGGATTTTTTTGTAAATATCAGCATATATTACATGTCCGATGGCGGCGATTTTAATTGATTTTTCAACAATTTTGTGATAATATTTTATCAATGTAGTTTATCTGTCTTTATTGAAGGGCTTTTTGCCTAAAGGAGAAAATTGAGAGTTCATACTGACGGATTACGAAAGGAGAAAACATTTTGAATATTTCAATCAGTACCCTACGCAGGCTGCCGGTATATCTCAATTTTCTAAAGCAACTGCCCGAGGGTCAAACCAATGTTTCGGCAACCGCAATCGCGGCGGCTTTGAATTACGGCGATGTTCAGGTCAGAAAGGATCTCGGCGCAGTAAGCGGCGCAGGCAGGCCGAAAATCGGCTATAACCGCAAGGAGCTTATTGCAACGCTTGAAAACTTTCTCGGTTACAGAAACATCAAAAAAGCTGTTCTTGTCGGCGCAGGAAAACTCGGCGAAGCACTTATGGGCTACGGCGGCTTCAAAGATTACGGTCTCGATATCGTTGCCGCGTTCGACATTCAAAACACCGGAAAAACCGTATCCGGCAAGCCCATCTATCACATTGATGCGCTTGAAGAGTTCTGCAAAAAGGAAAATATCAAAATCGGCATTATCACCGTGCCGTCTTTTGCGGCGCAGGACGTTGCCGACAGAATGAACAGCTGCCACATCAAAGCGGTCTGGAACTTTGCGCCCATTCATCTGAATCTCCCGGCAGATGTTCTGGTTCATGATGAAAATATGGCGGCCTCCCTCGCTCTTTTAACAAAGCAGCTTGAAAACAGCTCTGACTGCATAACCTCTGAAGAATAAGGGCATAATCTTTCTGAAAATCTGACGGCTTTTTGCCCGAAAAAAAGGTGGATAAACTTATGCCCGAGTTAAGAAACGAACTTGAGGACAGTTTAAAATCACTGAACGAAACAATTGCTAAAGTCAGAAAAGCACAGGAAGTTTATTCAAAATTCACGCAGGAGCAGGTCGATAAAATTTTTCGTGCGGCCGCCAAAAAGGCAAACGAAGAAAGATTATCGCTTGCAAAAGCCGCGGTGGAAGAAACCCAAATGGGTCTTTTTGAAGACAAGGTCATCAAAAACCACTATGCAGCCGAATATATCTATAACGCCTATAAGAACACCAAAACCTGCGGCATCATTGAAGACGATGACCTATACGGAACCATGACCGTTGCCGAACCCGTCGGTGTTGTTGCCGCTGTTATCCCCACAACCAATCCAACTTCAACGGCAATTTTCAAGGCGCTTTTGTGCCTGAAAACAAGAAACGGCGTTGTCATAAGCCCTCACCCGAGGGCAAAAAAATGCACCGTTCTTGCCGCAAAAACGGTTCTTGAAGCGGCGATTGAAGCCGGTGCACCGAAAGATATTATCGCCTGGCTTGACGAGCCGACAAAAGAAAAAAGCGCCCATCTGATGAAAGAGGCGGATCTGATTCTTGCAACCGGCGGAAGCGCAATGGTCAAGGCGGCCTATTCCAGCGGAAAGCCTGCAATCGGCGTCGGTGCAGGCAACACGCCTGCGGTTTTTGACGAAAGCGCAGACATCAAGCTTGCCGTAAGCTCAGTTATTCTTTCAAAAACCTTTGATAACGGCGTAATCTGCGCCTCGGAGCAGTCGGTCATTGTTCCGGCAAAAATATATGATGAAGTTAAAGAGGAATTTGCTTTTCGCGGCGGATACTTTTTAAACGAAAGCGAAAGCGAAAAAATCCGCGCTCTGCTTTTTGAAAACGGAGGTCTGAACCCAACAATCGTTGGACAAACCGCCCGCGAAATTGCAAAAAGAGCCGGATTCACCGTGCCGCAGGAAACAAAGGTTCTGATTGCAGAAATCGAAAGCACAGACAAAAGCGAAGTGCTTTCGGGCGAAAAGCTTTGCCCCGTTCTTTCCATGTATCAATCAAAAAGCACCGATGACGCCTTTGAGAAAGCGCAGGCACTTGTTTTAGGCGGCGGAATCGGTCACACGGCAGCCATTTATCTTGACGAAAACAAAAGAGCAGATGTGCTTGATGCTTTTGCGCTGAAAATGAAAGCCTGCCGGATTCTTGTCAATTCTCCGTCGTCTCAGGGCGGAATCGGAGATTTATATAACTTTGCTCTTTCTCCGTCGCTCACGTTGGGCTGCGGTTCATGGGGCGGAAACAGCGTCAGCGAAAATGTTGGCGTGATGCATTTGCTCAACATCAAAACCGTTGCAAAACGAAGAGAAAATATGCTTTGGTTTCGAGCCCCGGAAAAAATATATTTTAAAAAAGGCTGCTTACCCTTTGCGGTGCGTGAGCTTGCGCAGATCGGTAAAAAAAGAGCCTTTATTGTAACAGACAATTTCCTTTATTCCGAAGGACATCTTGCAAAGCTGATGAAAAGTCTTGAGGAAAACCATTTTGAATATACCTGCTTTCATGAGGTTGAGCCTGACCCGACGCTGAAAAGCGCCGCCAATGGAGCAAAGCAGATAAGCGCGTTTTCACCCGATGTCATCATTGCTTTCGGCGGCGGCTCCGCAATGGACGCAGGCAAAATTATGTGGCTGCTTTATGAGCACCCGGACACCGATTTTTCTTTGATGGCAATGCGCTTTCAGGATATTCGCAAAAGAATATTCACGTTCCCGAAAATGGGTCAGAAAGCGCTTTTTGCCGCCATTCCGACCTCTGCCGGAACAGGCTCCGAGGTTACACCCTTTGCCGTTATCACCGACGAAAGAACCTCGGTCAAATATCCTATTGCCGATTATGAGCTGATGCCGTCAATGGCGGTTGTTGACAGTGATTTTCAGATTTCGGCACCGAAAAGTCTGACGGCGGCATCGGGAATTGACGCTGTGACACATGCCATTGAAGCGTATGTTTCCATACTTGCAAGCGATTTTACCAATGCGCTTGCCGTTGGGAGCTTAAAACTGATGTTTGACTATCTGCCGCTTGCTTTTGAAAACGGCAACAACCTTCTTGCAAGAGAAAAAACCGCCAATGCCGCTTCCATGGCAGGCATGGCGTTTGCCAATTCATTTTTGGGGCTTTGTCATTCCATGGCGCACAAGCTCGGCTCGTTTCATCATTTGCCGCACGGCATTGCCAACGCCCTTTTAATTTGCGAGGTCATTCGCTTCAACAGCACGGAAATTCCCGAAAAAATGGGCACTTTTCCGCAGTATGCTTATCCCGATGCGAAGCGCAGATATGCCTGCCTTGCCAAAGAGCTTGGCTGCAGTGGCGAAACAGAGGATGAAAACGTGACGGCACTGATTCAAAAAATCGAAGAACTCAAACACACACTTGGAATTAAAGACAGTATAAAAGCTTACGGCATCAAAGAAAACGATTTTCTCTTTTCGCTTGACGAAATGACACTGGAAGCTTTTGACGACCAGTGCACCGGGGCAAACCCGCGTTATCCGCTTTTGAGCGAAATTCGCCAAATATATTTAAACGCTTATTACGGCACACATGCCGAATGATAAATTTACGGAGTGAAAAACAATGGATTATGGAAAAATTATTGCCGAAAGGGCAAACAAAACGGTTTACCGAGACGGCGACAAAACGATTAAAGTCTTTGCCGAAAATTATTCAAAGGCAGACATCGTAAACGAGGTAAACAATCAGGCGATCATTGAAGAACTCGGAATGACGGTTCCGCAGGTTCTTGAAATCAGCCTCAGAGACGGCAGATGGATTGTTGTTTCCGATTTTATTGAGGGCGAAAGCCTTGAAACGCTTATGAAAAAATATCCCGAAAAGCAGGACGAATATCTTGCGCTTTTTGTTGATTTACAAACCAAAATTCAAAGCAAAACAACCGACCGCCTGACAAGACTGAAAGATAAGTTGAACACGCAGATTACACAATGTGATCTTCCGGCAACCATGCGTTATGATTTTCATATGAAGCTTGAAACCATGCCCAAGCACCACAAAATCTGCCACGGCGACTTTAACCCGTCCAATATCATCATCGGAAAAGACGGCAAGGCTTATATCCTTGACTGGTCACATGCAACGCAGGGCAACGCTTCGGGCGACGCCGCCATGACTTATCTGCTTTTTAAGCTTGGAGGAAACGAAGAGCTTGCCGAAAAATATCTTTCTTTGTTTTGCAAAAAAACAGGAACAAAGGACGAATATATCCGCAAATGGATCCCTCTTGTTGCGGCTTCGCACAGCACGGAATGTGCGGAAAATGAGAAACCGCTTCTCATAAAATGGGCGGAGGGTTATACAGACTGATTGAAACAAAAAACAGGAGCGATAAAAATGAGCAAAATCAGAAAATTCGACACTAAAATTCAATATCTTAATTATAAAGTTATCCGGGAAGTGGCAAGAAAAGCATGGGACAGAAAACTGATGGAGGGTATGGTTGACATACCGAAAATCATTGTTCCGGGAAATGAGCCGACCATGCGCTGCTGCGTTTATAAAGAAAGAGCCATTCTTTCCGAAAGAGTAAAAATTGCAGTCGGCGGTGACTCCGAAAATCCGAACATCATTGAAGTAATCGACATCGCCTGCGATGAATGCCCGAAAGGCGGCTATGACCCCGGCGACAACTGCCGCGGCTGTCTTGCGCACCGCTGCGAGGACGTTTGCAAAAGGGGCGCCATCTGGTTTGACAGCCAGCAAAAAGCGCATATCGACAAATCAAAATGTGTTGAATGCGGTATGTGCGCAAAGGTTTGCCCGTATAACGCAATTATCAACCGCCGCCGTCCCTGCGAAATGGCATGCAAGGTTAAAGCAATTTCAATGAATCCCGAAACCTTTGCCGCAAGCATCAATAACGACAAGTGCATCGCCTGCGGCGCCTGCGTATATCAGTGCCCGTTCGGTGCCATTATGGACAAATCGTTCGTTGTCAATGTAATTGACATCATCAAAAAAAGCGAAAACAACACCAAATATCATGTTTATGCCGTTGTTGCGCCTGCCATTTCAAGCCAGTTCAAATTTGCAAAGCTCGGACAGGTCATCAGAGGCATCAAAAAGCTCGGCTTTTATAAAATTGAAGAGGCGGCGCTCGGTGCCGATATGGTTGCACACAAGGAATCAAAAGAGCTGACGGAAAAGGGCTTTCTTTTAAGTTCCTGCTGCCCGGCGTTTGTTGATTATGTCGGCAAAAACTATCCGCAGCTCAAAGAGCACATTTCCGATAACCTTTCGCCGGCAGCAACGATTGCAAAGCATATCAAGCAAACCGACAAAGATGCAAAAATTGTTTTCATCGGACCATGCACTGCAAAAAAGGCAGAAGCCAGAAAAGCCGAGGTACGCCCCTATATTGACAGCGTTATCACTTTTGAAGAGCTTCAGGCACTGTTTGACAGCCGTGATATCGACATCACCCAGCTTGAAGAAGAACCGCTTGAAGGTGCTTCCTATTTCGGAAGAATCTTTGCAAGAAGCGGCGGACTTACCGAAGCGGTTCGTCAGGGAATTTCCGAACACGGAAGTGATTTTGAATTTAAGCCGATGACCTGCAACGGAATTGAAGAATGCAGAACCGCACTTTTGAGAAAGAACAAAAATGTTCTGCCCGCAAACTTTGTTGAGGGCATGGCTTGTGTGGGCGGCTGTGTCGGCGGCGCCGGCTGTCTTACCCACAGCGACAGAAACGGTACCGATGTCAACAAATACGGCGAAGCGGCAAAAGAAACCGTTGAAACCATCACCCAGGCGGTTGAAGAAGCAAACAAAAAATGAAAAGAAAACTGCTTTGAAGAATTTTCTTCAGAGCAGTTTTTTTCAGACTGTGGATCATTTTAAAAAATTCATCACCAAAAGCATGGAGGCGGCACCGCAAAGAACAAAAAGAACAGCTTTTGTCACTTCAAAAAAGCGGCCGTGCTGAATTTTTGTCGGCGGCGGAGCACCTGCTCCGGAAGCAATTCTTCCCGCGCTTTCTCTTATCTTGCTTTCACTGATTGAAATATATTCGGGTTTCACAAAAAACATTATTTTTTCAAAATAGTCACAGCCTGTGTCAACAACTTCAACCACCTGACGGTTCACACCTTTAATCATAATCGCCCTGCAATACAGAATATCGCCGCAAGAGCATAAAGCCTTTCGGGCAGTATTCGTACCGCTTCCTTTCATTATATTTTTCACGCTTGGGACACCTGCAAAGTTTTATGGCAGAAAAGTCCGAAACCGTTTTGTCAAATTTATTTTTGACTGCGAAAGACTGAATATTCTGCTTTTGCAAAGAAATGACAAAGTCAAAATTTTGAAAAAAATCCGGCGGCATCAAGATTTTTAAAAGTTTTTCACCGTAAAATGTTGAAAACTATGTGGAAAATGTTCAAAAGTCATTTAACAACCTATATATTCAAAGCTTTTTTGTGTTGAATAGTTTTTCACATCAAGATCTAAAAATGTTGAAAAAGTCCGATGATTTAAAAATATCCTCGTTTGCCTTATTGATACTGCGCTTTGATTGTGATACAATTGTTAAATACGGTAACGATTAATAAAAAATATGCTTGTTGCCTTTTAAAAAGAAAGGGTGAACCACTCATGGAAAATAACAGCGCTACACCTCAGAACGCGCAGACAACCGAAAAGAAAAAAAGAATTTTAAGCTGTATTCAGCCGTCGGGCATTCCCACACTCGGAAACTATCTCGGTGCGCTTAAAAACTGGAAAAAGCTCGGCGATGAATTTGACAGCGCCTTTGCTGTTGCCGATTTACATGCCATAACCGTCAGACAAGACCCCGCGAAGCTTCGCAAGCAGATTATGGAAGTTTTTGCTCTGATGCTTGCCATCGGTCTTGATCCGGATAAAAATATTATTTTCATTCAAAGCCATGTTCCCGCTCACAGTCAGCTTGCATGGATTCTTAACTGCTACACGCAGTTCGGCGAAATGTCAAGAATGACGCAATTTAAGGATAAATCGGCTTCTCACGCCGATAATGTTAACGTAGGCTTATTTGCTTATCCCGTGCTGATGGCGGCTGATATTCTGCTTTATCAGGCGGATCTTGTTCCTGTCGGCGCAGACCAGAAACAGCATCTTGAAATTGCAAGAGATATTGCGACGCGCTTTAACACCGTTAACGGCAAAACATTCACCATTCCCGACGCATACATCGGAAAAAGCGGTGCAAGGGTTATGTCGCTTCAGGATCCGACAAAAAAGATGAGCAAATCCGACCCGAATCCGAAAGGTTATGTTTCCGTTTTTGACGCACCCGAAACCATCATGAAAAAAATCAAAAGCGCTGTCACCGATTCCGAGGGCGGTGTATATTACGGCGAAGGCAAAGACGGTGTAAATAATCTGATCGGAATTTATTCGTGCTGCACAGGCCGTACATACGAGCAAATTGCCGATGAATTTGCAGGCAAGGGCTACGGCGATTTCAAAGCGGCTGTCGGCGAAGCCGTTGTGGAAGAGCTTCGTCCCGTTCGTGAAAAATTTGAAATATATATGAAAGATCAGGCTTATCTGAAAGAACTTGCGGCAAAAGGCGCGCAGAGAGCTTCCGTCATTGCAAACCGTACCCTTGAAAAAGCCATGAAAAAATGCGGCTTCGTCATTCTTTAAAACGGATAAAATCAAAAAAATTGAGCGGCACATTCGTACCGCTCATTATTTTTATGTTTTGTTCTTATCCGGGATAGCTCATTGTGTAAACGAACTGAGCGCTTCCCGTTTTGTCCTTGAACAAAAGAACATTACAATGCTGAATGTCTGCATAAGTAACAAGAACATATTCGGCCTTTGTCATCATCTTTGTGTCTTTGTTATAGGTAACTTCTGCATAACCGTCTTTGGTTGTGAGCGTTACGTTTGAGTTGGCGTCACCCTCTGACCAGGAAATTACGCTGACATTGGCAAGTCCTGCGGCAACGTCTTCCATAACATTGAACATTTTGCCCTGCGGATCCTGGAATTTTTTTGAGTTAACCGCTTCTTTGGGAGTAATTTTAATCGTTGCGGTTCCATCACCGTTATCGGTATAGGTTGCGGACTGAACATCATCTGCTGTGATGAGACATTCATTGGCCGGGTTGTCGTCCGAATACGGCGGAAGCGGCATATTGGTTCCGTTTGCGCTCATGAACTGACCGGCAAGGTTTTTAATTGAGCTTTGTTCTTTGCCTTCAATTACAACGCTTTCGCAGGTCATGGAATCGTGTCCGAGGAAAGTTCCTGCCGCTTTTGTTGTGTTATAAACCTTTGCATATTCTGCAACGATTTCTTCAACAGAGGAGCTTGAAGAAAGCTCGCCTGCCGATTCTGCGGGTGCTGAACTTTCTGCGGGAGCGGAGCTTTCAGCAGGTGCTGTGTCGGAAGCAGCGGAGCTGTCCGCAGCAGGCTGGGTTGTTGCCGGGGGCTGTGTTGTTGCAGGCTGAGTTGTTGCCGGAACGGTTGTGTCAGCAACAACAACAACGTCGTCCGATGCCGCAGGCATGTTGTTCAGCTTGACATTCATCTTGACGGTGCAGCCGCTGAAAGCTGCAACCATGAGAACAAGGCAAAGCATAACAGCAATGATTCTGCTTGTTTTTTTCATATCTGATTCTCCTAAATAAAACAAAAATTTTTGAAACAGCAACCGAAACGGTTTATTAAAAATTATTACTGTTCCAATTGGTAATATGATATATTAAAAAATAAGTTTTGTCAACATATTTTGTTATACTTTTATAAAAATCCCTCGATAATTCTCTTAATTTTTTGTTTTTGAAATATTTTGCTGTGTATAACAGAGGGCGAAAGAAGCATAAGCTTCCCTTTAAATTCTTATTAAATGTTTATGATTTTTTACCGGTGAGCTTGACTTTGTTAATTGTAATCATGTTCGCCGTAAACGACAACGCGGCAAGGCCCATCAGAACAAAGGGCATAATTTGAAAAGTTGACGCGCAGGCAATATATCCGAAAACAAGCTGAACCGCAAAGCCGATAGCATAAGCGCCGCCCATATGAAAACCGGTTATGTCGGCGGAAAATTCGTTGCCGAAACGACCCGGTATGCTGTGAAGAACGCTCGGGAAAACGGGACCGAAGCCGAAGCCGATAAGAATCAGGCCAAACAGCGACAGCGTTTCAAACGGCAACGCCAGAACAACAAAACCGGCACACGAAATAATAATTCCCGTGCTGATAAGTGCATTATCGGACAGCTTCATGGACGCAAAACCGCTGACAAGCCTGCCGAGCATGATTCCGCCATAATAAGTTGAAATCCATTTTGCCGCCGTGTCCGGCGTAAGCGCCGCTGTGTTGACAAGATAAGATGCACCCCATGTTCCGACAATGAATTCCATTGCACAGTAAAAACCGAGCGTCAGTATACCGGTAATGACACCGCTGATTGCAAAAATGTTGGTCTTTTTTTCACTCTTTTCTTCGTTTAAAGGCGAGATTTTTTTGTCCAATGATTTCCATTTTTTCAAAGCGAAAAGCACAATCAGGGCAATAAAAAGCTGAATTGCCGCAACAACTCTGTAACCGCTGCGCCACGAGCCCTCTTCGCCGTTCAAGAACAAAGACATAATCATCGGACTTGCCGTGACGCCGATTCCCCAGAAGCAATGAAGCCAGTTCATGTGCCGCGCCTTATAATGAAGGGAAACATAATTGTTCAGTCCCGTATCTATTGCACCGGCACCGAAGCCGAGAATGACAGAAAAAAACATCATGACCCAAAGGTTTCCCGAAAAGCTGATGCCAACCAGACCGAAAGCCGTCATCAGAACCGAAACGAAAGTGACCATCGGCGTTCCAAAGCGGCGAAGAAGCTTTCCGGCAACAAAACTTGAACTTCCCGAACAAATTCCGGTAACGATGCTGTAAACGGAAGCGAGGTTTTCGGGCAGACCGAAATCAAGATGAACAACGGGCCAGGCAACACCGAAAAGTGAATCGGGCAGACCGAGCGAAATAAAAACAATATAAATCACAACAAGTATGGTAATCATAGCTTTTCCTTTTCTTAATATACGGTTTTATGAATCGAATGAACAGTCTATGCGTTCATCTTACAATACAAATCAAAACCGTTATACAATAAATTCGTTAAAAATGTCAATAATCCGATATTTTCGCAAAAAAAGAAAAGCAGGCTTTTGCCCGCTTTTTTATTATATGCACGAAGCAATAATATCAACTGCCTGATCAAGCTGCTCATATGTAATCGTCAGTGGCGGAAGAAGTCTGATTTTGTTTTTTGCCTTGAGCAAAAGAAGTCCTTTTTCTCTTGCCTCGGCAATAATTTCGCCACTTTCTTTTTCGCAAAGAACGCCGAGCATCAGCCCTCTGCCGGTAACCTCTTTGACCTTTTCAAGTGAAAGAAGTTTATTTTTGAGATATTCGCCCTTTTTGGCAACCTGACTTATAAATTCATCGGTCAGTCTTGACAGAATGTTAAGCGCACCGGCGCAAACAACCGGATTTCCGCCGAAAGTTGTTCCGTTGTCGCCCACACCGAAAAGCTCTGCCGCCTTTTCGCCCATGATACACGCACCGATCGGCAGTCCGCCGCCAAGTCCCTTTGCCGTTGTGAAAACATCAGGCTTGATGCCGTAGTGCATATAAGAATAAAGCTTTCCCGTTCTGCCGTTGCCTGTCTGGACTTCGTCAGCCATGAACAAAAGGTTTTCTTTTTGCGCAAGTTCAAAAACACCCTTGACAAAATCATCGCTCAGAACATTCACACCGCCTTCGCCCTGAATCATTTCCATAAACACCGCACAGCAGTTGTTCTCCTTTATCAGCTTTTCAACACTTTCAAGTTTGTTTGCTTTTGCAAAAACAAAGCCCTCAGGCAGTGGTGTGAATTTTTGATGAAAAACATCCTGACCCGTTGCGGCAAGGGTTGCAAGCGTTCTTCCGTGAAAACTGTTTTCAAGGCAAATAATCGTGTGGCAGTCTTTGCCGCCTTTTTTTTCGCCGAAAGCGCGGGCAAGCTTAATGGCACATTCGTTTGCTTCGGCACCCGAATTGACAAAAAACACCTTTGACATATCGGTCTTTTCGCAAATCAGCTGTGCAAGCTTTGCACAAGGCTCGGAATAAAAAAGATTGGAGGTGTGCTGAAATTTGTTCAGCTGAGCCGTTACGGCTTTGATCCATTCTTCATCATCTATGCCGAAAATATTAACTGCAATGCCGCTTCCCATGTCGATATAATTTTTTCCGTTGCCGTCGGTTAGAACCGCACCTTTTCCGCCCGTAATTTCAACGGGAAAACGCGCATAAGTATGCGCAATATATTCACTGTCAAGTTCTTTTGTGTTCATAATTTTACCTCTTTATTTGATGATCATCGTGCCGAGTCCCTCATCTGTGAGCGTTTCAACAAGAATAGAGTGCGGTATTCTTCCGTCAATGATGAACACCTTTCGAACGCCGTTTTCAATGGCTTTAATGCAGCCCTGAATTTTCGGAATCATGCCGCCGCTGATAACACCGTCTTCAATCAGTTTCGGCGCCTCGCTCGTTTTGATGGTTCGGATAAGTGATTTCGGGTCATCTTTGTCACGCATAATGCCTTCAATATCCGTCAGCGTGATCAGACATTCCGCTTTCAGTTCAGCTGCAATTGCAGCTGCCGCTGTGTCGGCATTAATGTTATAGGAATTTCCTTCGTCATCAATTCCGACCGTTGAAACAACCGGAATATAGTTATAATCAAGAACGCCGATGATCGGATCAGCATCAACTTCCATCACTTCACCGACATAGCCGTATTTTTTATCGTGCGGCTTTGCTTTGATCATGGCACCGTCCGCACCGCAAAGCCCGATTGCGTGGCCGCCTTTTGTTTCAATAAGCTTCACAAGATCCTTGTTGACCTTACCGGCAAGAATCATCTGAACCACATCCATGGTTTCTTTGTCCGTAACACGAAGTCCGTCAAGAAAAACGCTTTTTTTGCCGATTTTTGAAAGCATATCGCTGATTTCCGGACCGCCGCCGTGAACAAGCACAACCTTAACGCCGACAAGCGAAAGAAGGACAAGGTCGCCCATAACATTTTGCTTGAGCGTTTCATCAATCATGGCGTTCCCGCCGTATTTGATGACGACAACTTTATTATAGTATTCCTGAATATAGGGAAGCGCTTCAATCAGAACAGAAGCACGCTCCGCATTGCTTATTTCCATAGTATTTATGCCATACACATCAGAATCAAAAAGCCGATGCGTCCTTTCTTTGATTTTGCCTTTCCGTGAACATTACGTTCTGTAATCTCCGTTGATTTTAACATAATCATAGGTTAAATCACAGCCCCATGCAGTCGCTTTGGCGTTGCCGCCCGAAAGCGTAATTTCAACCGTGATTTCTTCTTCAAGCAAAATTT
>JBJFHW010000200.1:0-2633 GCA_051893965.1 Acutalibacteraceae bacterium | reverse complement strand
TACTCTTGAATATTCCGCCTACGGCAAAGGCGATTACAGAGTACCCGCCATGCAGGTGCTTTCCGCCGATGATAACTTTACAACCGACTTTCTTTTCAAAAGCGCAGCCGTAACAAAGGTTAAGCCTGTTCTCAACGGTCTGCAGTCAAGCTACGGAGAATCTCAGACACTCACGGTGGTGCTTGAAGATAAGATTCTCGGTGCGCAGCTTCATTTGTTTTATACCGTTTTTGAAGAATGTAACGTCATCACAAGAAGCGTGCGCCTTTATAACAAAGGCAAAAAGGCTTTTCACATCAAAAGCCTGATGAGTATGCAGCTTGATCTGCCCATGGGCGATTACACCGCGCTGACCTTTGACGGCGCATGGATTCGTGAAAGAGAAAAGAACGAGCACAAGCTCACCACCGGTCAGTTCTCTGTCGGCTCCATCACGGGCACAAGCTCCAACAGACACAACCCGTTTTTTGCCATCAAACGCGGCAGCTGCGATGAACAGCAAGGCGAATGCTACGGCTTCAACCTTGTTTATTCCGGCAATCACATTGCAATAACCGAGGTTTCCACCCACGGTCTTCTGAGAATCCAGAACGGTATCAATCCCTTTGAATTTGACTGGCTTCTTGAAAGCGACAAATGCTTTGACGCACCCGAAAGCGTTATGACTTTCAGCGACGAGGGTCTCAACGGCATGAGCCTGAATATGCATCATTTCGTCAAAGAACACATCGTGCGCGGTTATTGGAAAAACCGCGAGCGCCCCATTCTTGTCAACAACTGGGAAGCAACCTATTTCAATTTCAACGAAAAGAAAATTCTTGAAATCGCAAAAGCCGGCGCCGATCTCGGTGCGGAAATGTTTGTTCTTGATGACGGCTGGTTCGGCAAACGAAACAACGACAAATGCTCTCTCGGCGACTGGTACATAAACAAAAAGAAGCTGCCCTCCGGCATTGACGGCCTTGCAAGAAAAATCAACGCCATGGGCCTGCAGTTCGGTCTTTGGGTTGAACCCGAAATGGTTTCGCCGAAAAGCGATCTTTATAAGGCGCACCCCGAATGGGCAATTCAGACCGATACCTATACCCCCTCACAGGGACGCAATCAGCTTGTTCTTGACCTTTCCAACGATGACGTTGTCGAATATCTGATCAACACCATGACGGACGTTTTCCGCTACGGCAACATCGCCTATATCAAGTGGGATAACAACCGTCAGATGTCCGATGTTTTTTCA
This sequence comes from Acutalibacteraceae bacterium, assembly GCA_051893965.1. Classification (GTDB taxonomy): domain Bacteria; phylum Bacillota; class Clostridia; order Oscillospirales; family Acutalibacteraceae; genus UBA6857. Next base: position 1,396 of record JBJFHW010000200.1, on the reverse strand, counting down.
CACAGAAAAGGCGCAAGAAGCGGCGAATTCTTCCACCGCTATATGTTAGGACTTTATAAGCTCTGGGACACTCTGACCGAGCGCTTCCCCGAAATTCTTTTTGAAGCCTGCTCAAGCGGCGGCAACCGCTTCGACCTTGGCACCTTCTGCTATATGCCGCAGTGCTGGACCAGCGACAACACCGATCCGCTCGACAGAATCAAAATTCAGCAGGGCACTTCCTACGGCTATCCGCAGTCGGTTATGACCATGCACGTTTCGGCTTCACCGAGTGCGGCGGCGTTCAGAGCTTCAAGCATTGAAGAGCGATTCAACGTTGCTTCTTTCGGTCTTCTCGGCTATGAGCTTGATGTGACGCAGCTTTCAAGATTTGACAAAGCCGCTGTGAAAAAGCAGATTGAATATTACAAAGAGCACCGCGCTCTTTTGCAGTTCGGTGATTTTTACCGAATCGGCGATTTCTTCACCGATAACGTTTGCAAATGGCAGATTGTTTCGGCTGACAAAACCGAAAGCATGATGGGCTATTTCATCAACCGCATTTCGCCGAACAACGGCAACGACCAAATTCGTTTTGTCGGTCTTGACGAAAACAAAGACTATTCGCTCAAATCCCGTCTTCAGCTGATGAACATTCGCACCTTCGGCGAAATCATCAACGCTCCTTTGCCGAAGAAATTCGATATGGACGAAGGCAAAATCTATGACTGGCTTGTTAACACGGTGAAGCTTCACACCGAAAAGGAAGATTATGACTGCATCGGCGGCGACGCTCTGATGAGCGCAGGCTTCAAACCGCATCAGAGATATGTCACAAGCGGCTTCAAGCTCGGAACATCAAGAATGATTCTTGACACCGACTCGCGTCTTTATTATCTTTCAGAGAAAAAGGACAGCGAAAATGATTAAAACGTACGAAACGCTTTGCTTTGAAAACGAGCCGCAGTGGGAAAAGGTTCCCGAGGGTAAAATTGATGTTTTTCAGTGGGAAAGCGAAAATCCATATCGCCCCGAAACGGTTTTCAAAATGTGCTTTGTGAAAAACAAAGGCGTTTTTGTGAAAATGAAAACCGATGAAACGAACATCAGAGCCGTTTGCCGCGGCAGAGACGAAAACTGCTGGGAAGACAGCTGTATGGAATTTTTCTTTCAGCCCTTTTCGGACGCAGATGAATATATGAATTTTGAAATGACGGCAAAGGGCGCCTATCTGAGTGCTTTCGGCGCTTCAAGAGACGGCCGTGTGTTTCTGAAAGAAAAAACAGACGAAGCCCCTGCCGTGCAAGCCGAAATAAAACAGGACGGCTGGTCGCTTGAACTGTTCCTGCCCTGCCGCCTGATTGAAAGCGTATATAAAAAAGAGTTTTGCGCCTGTGGCGGTGAATACCGTGCAAAC
>JBJFHW010000199.1:0-2636 GCA_051893965.1 Acutalibacteraceae bacterium | reverse complement strand
TACGGCTCCATTTCGCGAAGCTGTTCCTGACTGATGATTTCCATGTTCGGAACGCCGTTGTTGAAGCCCCTTTCAAAAAGTACGTCAAGCGTCTGCATATCGTCCCAATTATAGGCAACAACCAACGAGCCGATATTCTTATAAGGCACACTGAGCTTATTGCAGTAATAAGCCATCAGCGATGCGCCCTGAACGTTGAGCTTTGCTTTGAGTGAGCCGTTTTCTGCATCGAAACCGGCGTGAACAATGGCGCTGTTTGCCTTTGATGTTCCCATGGCAACATCATTGCATTTTTCAAGCATAACCACTTTCAGCTCAAGCTTGCTCAGTTCTCTTGTGACCATTGCGCCGCAAACACCGGCGCCGATCACTGCAACATCATATTGCATTTGATTTTCCTCCGTTTCTTTTCTGGAAAGCTCCTGCAAATACTTTTCTCTTCAAGGTCACAAATCTCAAGTTACTTCTCCCACTGTTTCCCGCCGAATACGGTGCACAAAACAGGATTGCTTTCTGATTTTAATTCCTGCCGAAAAAATCGGCAGACACTTTCGTGCAATTTAATCTTATCAAATCGTTTGTGAATAGTCAACAAAAAATTAAAAAAAATTACGGATAAATTATATAAATAAAACAATATCGATAAAACAGGACTGCTATTATAAAAAGAGAAACAGCACCGCCTCAAAGACCGTGCTGTTTACAATATATTATGGAGAAAGAGAAGATGTTTGGTTTGAGAATTTCGTTTCAGTCAAGCGAAACATTTTTAAACAGACTTTTCAATTTTCATAACCGTATAGGCGCCAAGACTGTTCACTGCCGTGCGAAGCTTTTCTTCGTCCGGCTCACTTTTTGTCAAAACCGTAACCGTGCCTTTGGAAACATCGGCACTTGCCCATGTTCCGTCAAGAACATTCAGGGCGTTTTCGATTTTTTGGGCACAGTTTTTGCAAACCATTGCATCAACCGTCAGAACAGTTTGAAACGGATAATTGCTTTTATTTTTATCAATCGGTCTGATTTTAACAACCTTTTCATCTGAGCCTGAGCCGCAGCAGCCTTGCGAAAGCTTTTTACAATAGCTTTTTATCACAAATGCCGCAAACACGATAATTGCGATAACCGCAAGAATATACCAGAACATTGCCGAAGAAAACCATTTCATTTTTATCATTCCTTACCATTGCGAACGAATCTTTTGCCTGCTGTGATTTTTTTAGCGCTGTTCATGGCATTTTCCGCTCATCGGGCAGGACGAACAGCCCGAGCCGCAGCCGCAGGCGGATTTTCCTTTTTTTCTGTCTTTTTTCATGGAAAAGACAACGATAGCAACCACTGCGATTAAAACAGCAAGAACAATGATTGTGCCGATATTGTGTGAAAGCCATGCTAACATATGGATCGCCCGGGATTATGCCGCTTTGTTCAGGTCATTGCGGCATAACCTTTTCCTTTCTGCTGAAATTCGGTGTGATGGATTTGATCTTTATAAGCTTATGTCTGCGTTTTGTTTATTATTTGCTTTTTGCCGTAACCTTAACATCTTTTGTAAGCGTATTCGCTTCTTTATAGGGTCTGACGAGCATGAAAATCATCAGAGCAATAATCAAAAGAGCCACAATTACTCCGATAGCATTGCCGTTTCCGACAAAGAGATTTCCGAGCTGGTTGATGACAAGCGAAACAAGATAAGCAAAGCCGCACTGATAAGCGATTGCAAAAGTCGTCCATTTCGGATTGTTCATTTCACGCTTGATTGCGCCCATTGCCGCAAAGCACGGTGCGCAAAGCAGATTAAAGGTTAAGAACGAGAAGCCCGTAACTGCCGTGAATGCCGCCGCAAGGTTTGCATAGGTTGAACCGGAGCCGCCGTAAAGCACGCCGAGCGTGCCGACAATGTTTTCTTTGGCAACAAGGCCGGTAATGGAAGCCACCGCCGCCTGCCAGTTGCCCCAGCCGAGCGGTTTGAATATCCATGCAATTGCGCCGCCGATTGAAGCGAGAATACTGCAGTCAATCTGATCGTCGCTGAGCATTCCGAAAGAGCCGTCAACAAAGCCGAAATAGGTTGTAAACCAGATGATGATTGTTGAAAGAAGAATGATTGTGCCCGCTTTTTTGATGAACGACCAGCCGCGTTCCCACATCGAACGCATAACATTGCCGAAGGTCGGCCAGTGATATGCCGGAAGCTCCATAACAAACGGCGCGGGGTCTCCTGCAAACAGCTTGGTCTTTTTGAGCATAATGCCCGAACAGATGATGGCTGCCATGCCGATGAAATAGGCCGCCGGCGCCACCCATGCCGCACCGCCGAAAATTGCGCCGGCAATCATGGCAATAAACGGCAGCTTTGCGCCGCAGGGAATAAAGGTGGTTGTCATAATGGTCATTCGTCTGTCGCGTTCGTTTTCAATGGTACGCGACGCCATAATTCCCGGAACGCCGCAGCCGGTACCGATCAGAATCGGAATAAAGGATTTGCCCGAAAGACCGAAACGGCGGAAAATTCTGTCAAGAACAAAGGCAATTCGCGACATATAGCCGCACGCTTCAAGAAACGCAAGGAAAATAAACAGAACAAACATCTGCGGAACAAAGCCTAAAACCGCGCCGACGCCGGCAACAATACC
>JBJFHW010000198.1:0-12531 GCA_051893965.1 Acutalibacteraceae bacterium | reverse complement strand
TTTTCAAAAAAGCTTGGCGCCGTCCGCAGACGGCGAAATCCCAATGCTTCAAAAAAGCGCAGGAAGGTAGGATAAACAGTCCGGTGGACTGTTTATCCGTAGGAAACCCTCGCCGGAGGTTTCCTGATTGACGGTGAAGCCGTCAATCGGATAATACCTGAAGATATAACACGGCGGATACCGACCGCTGAATAAAGCTTTGTAAAACACGAAAGAGGTGGAGAGAGATGGCAACAGAATATGCTTATGCTTATGACTTTGATTATCAGACGGCGCCGTCTTATGCTCCGCCCGTTCCTAAAAAAGTGCCGACAAGAAAGCCGGAACATAAGCCCGATTTGCGTAAGCTTGAACGCAAAAAGGCGGACCTGAAAGCACAGGAAAAAGCGGCAAATGCCGTTGTCATCAAATTTTTTGCCTGTGTTACCGTTTGTGTTGTTGCAATGGGAATTGTCTGCACAAGCTTTGCGTCCGTAAGAACGGCAAAGGCGCTGGAAAAGAAATATCTTGATGAACTTGATGTTTATAAAAGCAAGCAGGTTGAAGTGGAAGCACAGCTCGGTATGCTTGTAACACCGGACAGAATTGCAAAAATTGCAGCCGGCAGACTCGGCATGATAAAAGTGCCCGATGAAAACAAAATTTATGATAATGCAAATGCAGAAAATCAGATCGTTATTTCCGGTGAAAAAGAAGACACCGCAGAAAATGATGAAATAAACGACAAATGAATTCTGACAGCAATATTTTTTGTCAATCAGTAATATAAATAAATATACGCCTGATGTCGGGTCAGCCGAACGAGGGCGTTTTGTTTTAGCAGGAACAACGCGGTTTTCAATCCGGTGATAACCTGTTAACAGCAATCCGAAACCCGGATAAAACGATAATTGAAAAAATAAGAACAGCTTTGGGAGATGATTGGTCATGAGTAATTTTAAAATTCCAAAAAATGTTTCATCAAAGCGTACGGACAGATCTTTTCGTGAAAATTCAAAAAAAATGCTTGCCGTAATTATGGCTTGCCTTGCAGCACTCGGTGTTTTCCGCGTGGGCTTTATCATGCTTGTCAAAGGCAGTGAATACCGATCGGACGCAGAGCAGAATCAGCTTTATGACCAGGTGATTCCCGCTGTCAGAGGAACCATTTACGACAGCAATATGACGCCGCTTGTCACAAGCTCTTCGGCCTGGATTTTAACGGTTGATCCATGGTCGATCTATAATGAATTTGCAAAAAAATTCAGAAAAAAAACCGAAACCGGTTATGATTACACCTACGCAGAAAATCTTTATAAACAGTATTGTGATTTCATGGGCGGAAAAATCGCAAAAGTGCTTGAATTGGAAAAGAAAGACGTCAAAAACATTCTTTCGGGCGCTTTTGATGAGGACGGAGCAAAAATTCAGTATAAAAGAATCAAAAACAAAATTACCGCGTCCGTCAGACTGAAGCTCGATGAGCTTTTAACCAAGGAATATGACTGTGAAGACGGAAAGTTTTATGTAAAAATCGAAGGGCAGACCGAAAAGCCCGTAACCATTGTTTCTTCTTCATTTTTTGAATACGAAAACGATAATATCCGGTTTTATCCCGATAACAATTTTGCTTCAACCGTAATCGGTGTCACAAACTATGACGGTGACGGCGTGACCGGTGTGGAAGCTCAGTATAATTCGGTTCTGAAAGGAACGAACGGCAGAAGAGTTACCGCGAAAGACGCAAACGGAAACGCAATTGATTCAAGCTATGAAACCATCATTGACGCCGAAGAGGGCAACGGAGTTGTTCTGACGATTGATTCCAATATTCAGCTTTACCTTGAAAATGCACTGTCACAGGCGCTGAAAAACACAAAAGCACAGGGAACTTACGGCATTGTTATGGACGTTGATACCGGCGCCATTCTTGCCATTTCAAACAAGCCGGATTTTGATTTGAATGATGCCTATACTTTGGTTGATGAAAATGCGGTTGATGAAATTCTTGCCGAAGCCAAGGAAAAAGGCAAAGAAATGACAAGGGGCGAAGCAAGAACAACGGCTCTTTATAATCAGTGGAACAGCTTTTGCATAACAAGCACCTATGAGCCCGGTTCAACTTTTAAAATTTTTACGGCGAGCGCTGCACTCGAAGAGGGTGTTGCCAATCTTTCAACAACCTATACCTGCACCGGCGGCTATAAAATCCCGAACGGCCCGACGATTCACTGCGCAAAAACCGAGGGTCACGGAACACAGACTTTCACGCAGGGACTGATGAATTCCTGCAATCCGTTTTTCATAAACTTAGGTCAGAAGCTCGGCTCCGAAACCTATTATAAATATTTTGAAGCATTCGGCTTTACGGAAAAAACGGGAATTGATCTTCCCGGCGAAGCAAACTCGGTTTATCACAGCAAGGAAAACTTAAAGGTTACCGAGCTTGCCAGTACCTCTTTCGGTCAGTCGTTCAGAATCAGCCCCATTCAGCTGATTACGGCGGCATGCTCCATTGCAAACGGCGGAAAGCTGATGAAGCCTTATGTTGTTGACAGCATTGTTGATGTCAACGGAAATGTTATTTCAAAAACCGAGCCGACCGTCAGACGCCAGGTGATTTCCGAAAGCACCGCCGCAACGGTGAGAAACATGATGGAAGCCGTGGTTGAAGGCGGTACGGGTAAAAATGCCTATATCCCCGGCTACCGCGTTGCGGGTAAAACCGCAACAAGTGAAAAGCTTGACGATGACGAAAAGCGTGAGCAGATGAAATATGTTGCTTCATTTGTCTGCTTCGCTCCGGCAGATGATCCAAAAGTTGCCGTTCTGGTCGGCGTTGATGAGCCTTCGGGCGAATACAGGGGCGGCGGCGTTGTGGCTGCGCCGATTGCAAAGGAAGTTATGGAATCGACGCTGAAATATCTGAATGTTCAGCCGCAATATACACAGGAAGAACTGGAAAGCGTCAGCAAAACCGCGCCGAATCTTGTGGGCGAAAGTGTTGGCGAAGCAAAAGTCACTGCGGCAAACAACGGTCTTACGGTTAAGGTTATCGGAGACGGAGAAAGCGTTGTTTCCCAGGTTCCGGCGGCAGGTCAGAGCGTACCGAAAGGCGGAATCATCGTTGTTTATACAGACGGTAATTCCGAAACAAAAACGGTCAGCGTACCCAATTTCAAGGGTATGAGCGCAAGCGAGGCAAACAGCGTGGCGCATGAGGCGGGGATCAACATTGTTTTGTCGGGCCCGTCCTCGGAATCGGGCGCAGTTGCCTATAATCAGAGCGTTGCGGCAGACAGCAAGGTCTCCTGCGGCTCAAGCGTAACGGTATATTTCCACACAACAACACAAGCGGCGGATTAATAAAGCAGCGGCGAGATTTCTAAAAACAGCGGTGCAACTTTTTTAAATGCTCTGAGTTTTAGACAGTGCCGGTGATGTTCACCAAAAGGAAGCGCAAAGGACTATTATTTTTCGGGGGAACAGCATGAAGCTTTCAGATTTGCTAAGAAGTGCCGGAATTAATTTTTACGGCGAAGATAAACAGATTGATTTTATTTCGGACGATTCAAGAAACTGCAGGAAAAACACGCTTTTTGTGTGTCACGAAAAAGGTGAAGAATATCTGGAAACGGCAAAGCAGAACGGTGCTGTTGCAGTTGTTGCCGGCAGAAAGCTTGAAAGCGATTGTTTTGTCTGCAAGGATACAAGAAAAGCATACAGCACACTTTGCAGAGAATATTTTTCCCGCCCGGATCAAAAAATAAAAATGATCGCAGTAACCGGTACAAACGGAAAAACCTCAACCGCTCTTGCGCTTTGTTATATTCTCAATCTCTGCGGCATGAAAGCCGGAATCATCGGTACGGTTGAAAACAGCTTTGAAAGGTGCCGGACCACTTCGCTGACAACGCCCGACTGCTTTGAACTTTACTGCGTTTTGTCGCACATGGCAGAGCATAACTATGATTATTGTGTGATGGAAGCGTCCTCACAGGGACTTTCTCAGCAGCGGCTTTATCCGATTGAATTTGAAGCGGGAATTTTCACAAATTTAACCGAGGATCACCTTGATTATCATAAAACCTTTGAAAACTATAAATTAGCGAAGCGTTCGCTTTTTGAACACTGCAAAAGAGCGGTTATCAACTTTGACAGTGAATTCAAAGATGAATTCATCAATGCCTGCAAGGGTGCTGTCACAACCTATTCCGTCAAAAGCGATGAAGCCGATTATACGGCGAAAAACATTCGTGTTTTGCCCGACAGCACAAGCTATGAACTTGTCAGCAACTGTGACATTCACAGAATCCGGCTTCGCACCCGCGGAGACTTCTGGGTGCAGAATTCTCTTGCGGCGGTTGTGTGTGCAATCGGCTGCGGAATTTCTCAGGAAAAATGCGCTTATGCAATCGGAAAGTTCAGCGGCGTTAAGGGCAGAATGGAACTGGTTGAAACAGACAGAGACTTCAAAATTTTCATTGACTACGCACATACCCCCGACGGACTTTCTTCGGCGCTTTTGTCGCTGAAAAAATTCTGTTCGGGCAGGCTGATTCTTGTTTTCGGCTGCGGCGGCGATCGGGAAACGCAAAAGCGCAGCAAAATGGGCGAGATTGCAGTCCGATATGCCGATGTTGTTTTTGTCACAAGCGATAATCCGAGAACAGAGGATCCGCAGAAAATTATCGACGACATTCTGCTCGGCGTAAAAAAGAGCAGAACACCCGTATATATCAGCGTTGACAGAAAAAAAGCAATTGCCGACGCACTGAAAACCGCAAAGAAAAACGATATTGTTCTGCTTGCCGGGAAAGGGCACGAGACCTATCAGCTAAAAGGCGGCGAAAAGCTGCCGTTTGACGAAAGAAAAATTATAAAAGAAATATTAAACAGCTAAAGTTATCAATTAATTCAAGACACAGCAGTTAAGCAAAATCCGGCACAAGCCCAAACGGAGCAAAGTTGTTTTGCGATAATTTGCATATTAAAGCGTTTTGGTGTATTATATCTGTTTGAAAAGCAGAATATATTTAAGTAGGGTAACCGAAAAGGTTGCTGAGCTTTAAAAAATTCAATTTAATCATCAAAGTCAAACAGGGAGGAAGTTTTAACATGAATAACATAATTGCAGCAATCTCCTGCGCCGTAATTGCCTTTGTTGTTACGGCAGTGCTCGGCAGGTTCCTGATACCTGCACTTCACAAGCTTCATTTCGGGCAGAACATTATTGAAGATTTCGGGCCGAAATGGCACGCAAAAAAGCAGGGTACACCCACAATGGGCGGACTGATGTTTATCATCGGCATCATTTTTGCTTCGGTTGCAGCGGTACTCATCTGCAAGGCAGTATCTTTTGATGTTTTTTCAAATTCAAGAGAAATTATCAAGTTTGTTTCAAGCCTTCTTCTTGCCGTTTGTTTTGCCCTGATCGGCTTTACGGACGACTATATCAAAATCGTTAAAAAAAGAAACCTCGGTCTGACCGAAATTCAAAAAACAATTCCGCAAGTCGGCGTAATTGCCGCCTATCTTGCAACGCTGATTCTTTCTGATAACACCGCGATGATCATTCCCGGCTTTGGAAAGCTTGCTCTCGATTCGATTCCCGGCAAGGTGTTCTTCTGCATCTTCGGGGCGTGTGTAATTTACGGCACGGTTAATGCGGTCAACTTTACGGACGGCCTTGACGGACTTTGCGCAGGCGTAACGCTTCCGGTCGGCGTTTCTTTTGCGGTTATGGCGGCTCTTTGCAAATATACGTCCATCAGTATTCTCGGTGCGGCGCTTGCCGGCGGCTGTGCAGGGTATCTGATCTGGAACCATTATCCCGCAAAAGTTATGATGGGCGACACAGGCTCCATGTTCCTGGGCGGACTTATTGCCGGTCTTGCTTATTGCATTGATTGTCCGCTGATTCTGCTTGCAGTCGGAATTATTTATGTGATTGAAGCACTTTCCGATGTTATTCAGATCGGAAGCATCAAGCTTCGCCACAAAAAGGTGTTCAAAATGGCGCCGATTCATCACCATTTTGAAATGTGCGGCTGGAGCGAAAAAAAGATTGATACCGTTTTCAGCATTGTAAGCACCATTGGCGGCGCTTTGGCAATCTTTATTATGTATTGTTCAACCATGAGATAAATCAGCCGATATTCTTGCAAAGAAAGGAGTGCAGAAAATGGAAAAAAGAGCGGCGAAAGCATCGGATAAACCGCGCAAAAAAAGCCTTCAGTTTTTTCACAGCGGAGGCTTGGATGTTATTTTCTGCTGTTTTGTTCTGCTTCTTTTCGGCGTCGGATTAACGATGATGTATTCGGCAAGCTATGCTTATGCGGCGGCAAACGCACCATCGCCGAGCTATTATTTTGTCAGACAGCTTGTTTTCGGCATTATCGGAATCATCGGAATGTTTTTTGTCAGCAAAGTTGATTACCGGATATTAAACGGACCGCTGACAATTGTTTTAACGCTGTTTGTTATCATTCTTATGTTTGTTGCCGTAATCAAGGGCGGCGGCGACGAAATCAACCGATGGATTGATCTGGGATTTATTCAGTTTCAGCCGTCCGAATTTATGAAATTCATAACGGTTCTTGTGATGTCTTATATGCTTTGTATTCTTTATGAAACGCTCAGAGCCGGAAAAAATAAATCGGCAACACCGAAAAGGGCGAAACTTACAAAACCTGAAAAAATCTGCTATTATTTTATTGATACACCGATGAAAGCGAGCATAGCGCTGCTTGCCGTCTGCGGACTTTTTACACTTCTGGTTCTGATGGGAAAGCATCTTTCGGGCGCAATTATCATTTGCCTTGTCGGTCTCTCCATGATGTGGGTAGGCGGAGCAAACAAAAAGTTCATGGCTTTTATTGCTGCGGTAGGCGTTCTGGCGGTTGTGCTTGTTATCATGAAGCCCGAAATTCTCAAGCTCTTCAGTGATTATGCCTGTGAGCGTGTTCAGGTCTGGAAAGCGAAGAAAACCGTCGGAAGCACAACCTATTGGCAGACAAAGCAAGGTCTTTATGCCATCGGCTCGGGAGGGCCGTTCGGTGTTGGGTTCGGAAACTCAAAGCAAAAATTGCTTTATGTTCCTGAACCGCAAAACGATTTTGTTTTTTCCATTTGCTGTGAAGAACTCGGCTATGTGGGAGCCATTTTGATTCTGCTTCTTTTTGCGGCAATGATTGCAAGAGGGTTTATGATTGCGGCAAAAACAACCGATTATTTCGGTTCGCTGCTGGTTGTCGGAATTATGATGCAAATCGGCATACAGGTCATTCTGAACATTGCGGTTGTTACGGATACCATACCGAACACCGGTGTTCCGCTGCCGTTTTTCAGCTACGGAGGAACTGCGCTTGTTATGCTGTTTTTGCAGATGGGAGTTGTTCTTTCCGTTTCGAGAAAGTCTTATCTGGATAAAGATTAGTTTTACTGAAAGGTTCGGAAAACTATGAGATATAAACAGCCGGTATAAACACAATGTTTGTTATATTGCCGGCTTTAAATTGAAGAAAGGAAAATTTTGCTTTTGCAGAATAAATAAAGTATGAAAGTTGTTTTTGCAGCCGGAGGAACCGGCGGACATATTAATCCTGCGCTTGCCGTTGCAGGCGAAATCAGAGAAAGATACCCCGATGCACAGATTCTTTTTGTGGGAACAAAAGAAAAAATGGAATCCAAGCTTGTGCCGCAGGCGGGGTTTGATTTTGCAACAATTGAAATTTCGGGCTTTTACCGTCAGCTTAACTTTGAAAACATCAAACGAAACATTTCAACCGTGTTTAAGCTTGCGCGTTCTTCCTCTCAGGCAAAAAAAATCCTGCTTGATTTCAAGCCCGATGTTGTTGTCGGCTTCGGCGGCTATGTCAGTGCACCGGTGCTTCGTATGGCGGCAAAGCTGAAAATTCCCACCGCAATTCATGAACAGAACGCATTTCCGGGTATTACAAACAAGGCGCTTGCCAAAAAAGTGGACCGTGTTATGCTCACAACAGATGCGGCCGAAAAATATCTTAAGCCGAAAAATCCCGTAACCGTTACGGGGCTTCCCGTAAGAGGCGAAATGCTTTGTGCAGACCGGGACATCAGCCGTGCGCAGCTTGGTGTTTCCGATGATCAGACGCTTGTGCTTTCAATGGGCGGTTCGCTCGGTGCACAGGCAATCAATGATGCCATGGTTTCGCTCATCAGCGAATATCACAAGGATAAAAAGCTTTATTTCCTTCATGCAATGGGTCAATACGGTCTTTGGGTACCCGATAAACTCAGGGAAAAAGGTGTTGACTGCGAAAAAGAAAGCAATGTTGAAATCAGACAGTATATCAACGATATGGACGTTTGCATGTCCGCCGCAGATCTTGTTATCTGCCGTGCGGGAGCAAGCACAATTTCGGAACTTCAGGCGCTCGGAAAAGCTTCCGTTCTGATTCCGTCGCCGAATGTTGCGGAAAATCATCAGTATCACAATGCGATGGCGCTTGTAAACAATGGCGCCGCAAAGCTTATTGAAGAAAAAGATCTGACCGAAGAAAAGATGAAAGAAGTTTTCTCTTCTCTCATTTCGGACAAGGCTCAGATTGAACAAATCGGCAAAAATGCAAAGGCAATGGCCATTACCGACGCCAAAAAGCAAATTGCAGATATTGTTCTTTCTCTTGCTCAAAAATAACCGGACAGGCAAAATTAACCGTTTTTGCGCCTTTTGCATAGGATAAATTGTAATTATCCTTAAAAGGTGTGATAAACTTGAGAAAAATCATTGTTCACGATGCGGGAAAGCTCAGCGGAGAAATTGATGTGCAAGGTTCAAAAAACAGTTCGCTTCCGATTCTTGCCGCCTGTGTTCTTGTTGACGGAATAAGCGTTATACATAATGTGCCGCTACTTTCCGATGTTGACGCCGCAGTCAAAATACTTGAGCACCTCGGCTGCAGCGTTGAAAGAGAAAATCACACCTTGTGTGTTGATTCACGAAACATAACATGCTATAATATTCCTCAAAGTCTTATGCAGCAGATGCGTTCATCCATTGTTTTTCTCGGTTCAATTTTAAGCCGGACGGGAAAAGCAAGCATCTCTTCGCCCGGCGGCTGTGAAATCGGGCTTCGGCCGATTGATTTGCATTTAAGCTCGCTTCATTCACTCGGTGCGATTATTGATGAAAGCGGCAGTGACATAAACTTTGAGTTTGACGAAAGACCGAAAGACTGTGTCATCAGTCTTTCATTCCCGAGCGTCGGCGCAACGGAAAATATTATTCTTGCTTCGGTTTTTTCTGCGGGAAGAACCACCGTTCTCAATGCCGCAAGAGAACCGGAAATTTCCGACCTTGCCGCTTTTCTCGGAAAATGCGGCTGCAAGGTGAACATTGTCGGCGAGGGTACAATCATCATTGACGGCGTCAGAAAGGCGCACGGCTGTGAGCATACCGTCATTTCCGACAGAATTGCCGCTTTGACTTATATGTCCGCCGTTGGTGCGGCAGGCGGCGATGTGCTTTTGAACAAGGTTGATCCGACAGCGTTTATGTCAGCTTTTTCTGTTTTTGAAAAAGCAGGCTGTTTGGTTCAAACCGAAAAAACAAAAGTCAGAATTTCAAGAGATAAACGGCTTCGGTGTGTGCGTGACATCAGAACAATGCCTTATCCGGGTTTCCCGACCGATGCGCAGGCACCCGTTACGGCAATGCTTTGCACGGCAAGGGGAACGAGCGTAATTGTTGAAAACATTTTTGAAAGCCGCTTTAAGCATACGGGCGAGCTTGCAAGAATGGGCGCAAAAATCAGAATTGAGGGCCGGGTTGCCATTATCGACGGTGTTCCCGCGCTTCACGGAGCCAATGTTTGCGCAACGGATTTGCGCGGAGGCAGTGCGCTTGTTGTTGCGGCATTGTGTGCAAAGGGTGAAACCGTAATCAGTGAAATCAGTCATATTGAAAGAGGATATGAAAATATAGACGTCTGCCTTTCAAACACAGGCGCAGATATAAAAATTGCAGATATTTAAAAAATCAGGACTGCCGGAAGGAGAGAAGTGTAAAATGTCAGATAACGGTAACAATAAAAACGAAAAAAGCACGGGCTTTAACTGGACAGATGAAAAAAATGCCGCGCTTGACAGAAGCGACAGTAAAAAATACAGACCGACCCCTGATTATAACGATTCCATTTTTTCTTCTTCGCCTCAGTTCGGTAACGGTGAGCATTTCGGAAATTCCGATAATCGGTTTGGCTATGCATATGATTTTCCGAAAGACGATGATTATGTTTATTCGCCGACTTCGGACTATACTTTTATTTCTCAGGGAAAGCAAAAGGCAAAAACCGATTCCGACGGACTTGAAAAATATAACCGAACAAGGTCAAAACCCGCTTCGGGCAATACCAATGGCGCAAGGCGTCCGAACGGGCAAAACGGTGCTGCGTCAAAAAGTGTACGACCGCCTGAGAAAAATTCAAAAGCAGTAAACAGGCAGCCTTCAGGAAAAAGATCCGGTGAAAAGGCTGCCGGCAAACAACCCGGCGGGCAAAACCAAAAAACAAAAAGCAGCAGACCGACCGGACAAAAAAGTTCGGCAAGTCCCACTGCCAAAAAATCCGCAGCAGGAAAACCGAACCGGATCCGTTCCGGAAAGAATCAGCCGGCCGCAGCAAGCAAGCCAAACAAACGAACCAAGCTGATTTTTGATGATACGGCAAAACGAATTGAAGAAGAGAAAAACCGACGCCGCAGAGAAAAAATTGAAGAAATCAACAGACAGCGTGAAGAAGCACGCAGTCAGGGTAAATCCGGCGATGATCTTTGCATTGACCGTTCAAAAGAGCAAAAAAGAAACAATAAATTTTATGCCGCAATTTGTGTAATCAGCGTAATTGCGGTCATTGCCGCAGGATTTTTCATTTTCTGTTTTGCGCACGGCTTCCCTGTTTCCAACATTGTTATTGAGGGAAGCACAATCTATGAAGAAAGCCAGATTCTTCAGGCAGGTTCCATTGAAAAAGGAAAAAATATGCTGAAAATCAGGCAAAAAGCAACCAACAAAGCAATCAGTGAAAGTCTTCCGTATATTTCGCACGTTGAGGTTGACTGGCAGTTTCCCGACACGCTCAGACTTGTTGTGAAAGAAACCGACGATAAACTCCTCATTGTAAACGGCAGCAAATATATATGTGTGGACAAAAACGGAAAGGTTGTTTCCGATTCAAAGAAAAAAGTCAAAAGCGGAAAGTATAAAATCGAAGGCTTCGAAGAACAGTCTTATGAATTGGGAAAGGCTTTTGCTCCGGATGCGGATAACGGAAACAAAAAAAGATATGAACTTGTGCTTGAGATTATTGACGCAATGGAAGATGTCGGAATTACGGATTTCATCGGTATTGATATAACGGATTTTGATTTGATTAAGATAAGATATTCAAAGAGTATCAATATTTATGCCAATGCCGACACGGATTTTGAAGACCGCTTGATTTCGGTTTCTCATTTTCTGCTGAATAATCCCATCAGTTCCTCCGGCTCCTATTATTTTGATATACGTTTTGAAAACAGTGCTGTGCTCAATAACGGAGATTTGGAGTAAAATCACATATTTTCTAAAAAACAATATCAGAACATTGAAGCAGACGACCGTTAAACGATGTGCGTTTCATTTTCGTCTGCTTCACTTTTTTATGCAAATTTTGGGCTGATTTTAAGTAGCACTTGCATACTGCTATTTTAACTGATTATAAATTTTATAGAAAATTTTAAGTAAGCGTTGTAGATTTATCCTAAAAAAAGATAAAAAAACATCTAATATCTGCACATTTTTTTATTGTTTTTTTGACCAAGTCATGATATAATAATAACAAGACATCGAAATCATGCATAGTAATTTGATTTCGATGCCAAATCTTTGATTTAGCATCTGATTTTCATGATACAGTTTGTTTTTTAATGATACAGCGCTGTTATACCGATTGATACAATTTTTAATGAAGATGCTTCAGATTTGGTCAGCGTATGAAAGTATATTCCTTTCGGTTGTTAAACCGATGCAAATTTGTTTTCAGTCAACAGTAACCGAAGTGGTAATAATCGGTTACAAAAACATCACAAGGAGGAAGTTTAATGGGCTTCGTAATGGACAACGACAATATTTCCTATAATCAAATCAAGGTCGTAGGTGTCGGCGGAGGCGGCGGAAACGCTGTTAACAGCATGGTTGACGCCGGCGTATTCGGCGTTGAGTTTCTTACAATCAACACCGACAGACAGATTCTTGAAAATTCAAAGGCAACCCATAAAATCCAGATAGGCGAGAAAGTTACCGGCTGCATGGGAGCAGGCGGCGATCCTGCTGTCGGTAAAAAAGCGGCGGAAGAAAGCCGTGACGTAATTGCGGACGCGCTTCGCTCGACCGATATGGTCTTTATTACCGCGGGCATGGGCGGCGGTACGGGAACGGGCGCAGCTCCGATTGTTGCCGAGATTGCAAGAGAGCTCGGTGCTCTTACCGTCGGGATCGTCACAAAGCCGTTCAAATTTGAGGGCAGAAGACGT
>JBJFHW010000197.1:0-12534 GCA_051893965.1 Acutalibacteraceae bacterium | reverse complement strand
CCTTTCGTCTTTATTTTTTGAACTTTTGTAACACATCTATTGTAAACCTACATTTTTTCAAATTGCCCGCAAAACACGCGTCATTTCCAAACAGAATTCAGACTGACAAAAAATAATCGGTTTATTAAAACTATTTTGAGCAATTCTGTCCTTGATTATCAATATTAAAAAAAGTATAATATCAAAGAAAATCAACACTGAAAGAACGATGAAAATGAAATATAACTATCACACTCACACATCAAGATGCAATCATGCCTCCGGCGAAGACGAAGAGTATGTTCTTTGCGCCATTGAAGCAGGATATGAAGAAATCGGTTTTTCCGATCATTGCCCGTGGCCGTTTCAGAACTATGTTTCTTCAATCAGAATGGGTGCGGACGAGACGGAAGATTATGTAAATTCAATTCGTCTTCTCAAAGAAAAATATAAAGACAAAATCCGCATTAAGCTTGGTTTTGAATGTGAATATTTTGTTCAGTATCTCGACTGGATGAAAGAACTGCTTGAAAAATATGAATTTGACTATATTATTCTCGGTCATCATTATTCGTCGGACGAACCAAACGGCATTTATAACGGATTTCTGACCGAGCCGAAAGAAATTGAGCAATATAAAAACGATGTTCTTCATGCAATGGACAGCGGACTGTTTTCTTATGTTGCCCACCCGGATTTATATATGAGAAGATACCCGGCGTTTGATTGTGCCGCAGAAGATGCCGCGCGACAGATTATTGAAAAATCAAACGAGACAAAAATTCCGCTTGAATATAATCTGCTCGGAATTGACCACGGCAAAAGAGACGGAAGAACCGGCTATCCTTATCCTGAATTCTGGAAGCTTGCCGGAGAAATGGGCGCAACCGCAGTCATCGGGATTGACGCCCACGATCCCAAAGCTTATCTTGACACGCAGCTTCACAAGCAGGAAGAAGAAAAGCTGAAAAACTGGGGCGTTCAGCTTACCGACAAAATTAAGTTTTTAAGATAAAAAAGTTCGGCAGGCAGCGTCTGCGGAATTTTCGCGAGGTAAATTGAACTTATACCGCAACAGAAAAACTTTCATAAAACCGAACCGCCCGCAAGGCAGCGCTGCAAGTGTGCAAAACCGCAGCATCGCCCGCGAGCGGTTTTTCGCTAAAATCACAAGCGGATAGTATAATGTTCTTCTTGCAACATTTATTATTTTTAATCACTGTTGAAGCCGACATTTGTTGAAAATTTTTGTGAATTATGATATAATTGCAGCATAAAACGGCATAAAACTTTTATGAAAGGAGAACGCAAATGAATAATTATGATGTAATTATTGCCGGTGCATCAACCACAGGCAGTTGGTTTGCAAAGCAAATGGCTCAAAGAGGATTTAAAGTTCTGGTTCTTGAAAAACAAAAACGCGAGAATGTTTCAAGAAGCTATGATATTTTTCATATGGGCAAAAAAGAAATGGAGAAGTTTTCGCTGCCGATTCCGAAAGAAGGTGACAGCGACTATGCCTTTGAATATATCGGCGGCGCAGCATATTCATCCTACGGAAACTTTCCGAAACCGTCATCAACCGAAGTTTGCGGTATGCACAAACATGAATACATTATGCGCCTTCATGATGAAGCTGTAAAAGCCGGCGCCGAAATTATTTATGAAGCACCGTTTTATGATTTCCTTTACGATGAAAGCGGAAGAATTGCAGGTGCAAAATTCGGCGCGAAGGGAGAAAACTGCGCCAAAGCAAAAATTGTTGCCGACTGCACGGGAATTCCGTCTGCCGCAAGAAGAAAACTGAAAGATACCTGCGAAACGGAAAATTTTGAAATTACTGAGCGCGATATGTTTTATGTTCTTGTTAAATATGTGAAATATCCCGACGGTCACAAAAAGGTTGACTGCACAAATTCTTATTTACAATATAAGGCATGGACTGCTCCGCAGGCAGATCCGAAAGGCGGCATTGTAGGCATCGGCGCGAACCTGAGTTTTGATTATGCAGAGGAAATGTTCCGGGAGTTTCGCAAAAAGGTTCCGCTTGATAAATACGACATTCAAAAGGTTGAGCGCGGAGCAACGCCTTATCGCAGGCCGCCCTACTCTTTTGTTTCAGACGGTTTTATTGCCATGGGTGATGCGGCGTGTCTGACAAAGCCGCATAACGGCGAGGGCTGTACTTCGGCACTTTATCAGGCGCAGATTGCTGTTGACGTAATTTCCGACGCAATCAGTCAGGGCGGTTATCTGACCGCAGAACGTCTTTGGAAAATCAATAAGCAATATATTGAAGTTCAGGGCAAGACCTATGCCTCCATGCGTGCAATTTTAACCGGTGCGGCTGCCATACAGCCCGATGAAACCGAATATCTGTTTTCGCATGATGTAATTTTCAGCGAAAAAGTGTTCAGCGGTCTTAACAACGGAATCTCGTTTACCCCTGCCGAGATTTTAAAAATGGGCTATTACATTATCGAGGGACTTGCAACCGGCGTTTTAAGAAAAGAGCTTTGCACAAAAATTATTGCCGCTCTCAAAAACGGACTTGCCATCATGAAGCACTATTCTGATTTTCCCGAAAGCAAAAACGGATTTGAAGCCTGGTGCAAAAAAGCCGATACGCTTTGGGATAAAGTCGGAAGCATGGCGGACACCTGCGATGAAGAACTGATTGAAAGAAGCATAAAAAGAAAAGAAGCCGTTTCAGGCGCTTGATTCATTGATTTTCAGTAGTTTAAAAAGATTCTCAACATTTGTTTAACAATTTTTGAGTATATGTTGTCAAATTTAAGCCCATATAAATATACAATATTCACAAAAGATTATAATTTTTAATAAATTGATTGACTTTTGTTTTTAGATGCGTTAAAATATCACTATCTAAAAATCTGCGCATATATTAAAAAATTCAAACAATCGAAAGGAGCTATACGATTATGAAATTTGGCGCTATTGAAGAACTTTTCTATGAATTTCTCCGTTTTCTTGACAGAGTAATGGGATGGCTTAACTACGTTATCGGCGGTGCTGATGATCCGTATGAATATGACAATTTCTGGGAAAGTCTTATTCCCAAAACAGGCGAGTAATTTCTGAGAGGAGATACGGCTATGAATACTTATGATAATAACGGCTATGCCGATTTCAGCGTTGCCATGAAGTTTTATGAGCTTTGGAGAGCAATCTCAATGGCTTTCATGGACTTTTTGAAAGCGGCACTGAAAATTTTCGGTGTTGATGTTGAAGAGGGCAAGTCCACAACAGGTGTTTAAAGCTTGTTAATTACCCCTGTGCTGTTTTGCACAGGGCTTTTTTTGCGTTACACAAAAATAAAAAGGAGGTGCGCCGGATTTGAACGGATTTGCAAATGCTCTTGAAAACAGCGAAGAGTTTCAGAATATTATTGCTTCAATTCAAAAACACAGTCTGCCTATGGGCGTAATCGGACTTTCAAGTGTGCATAAGGCGCACTTTGTCTCCGGTATCTGCGAACACACTTCAAAAAAAGCGCTGATCTTATGCGACAGTGAAGCTGCGGCAAACAAAATGTGCGATGATCTGAACTTTTTTTGCGGCAAAGCGTATGTTTATCCCGAAAGGGACTTTCACTTCAGAAGCGATGATGTCTGTTCGCGTGAATATGAACAACAGCGCATCGGTGTTCTGAGCAGAATCCTTGAAGGCGACTTCAATTTTATTCTTTGCAGCGTTCAGGCGGCAGCTCAGTTCACCATTCCCGGCGAGGAGCTGAAAAAAAGAAGCCTCACTGTCAGAAGCGGTCAGCAGTGTGCGCTTTCTTCGCTTTTGTCTTTGCTTGTTTCGGCAGGATATACAAGAAGCGAACAGGTTGAGGGTATCGGTCAGTTTTCCGTTCGCGGCGGAATTCTTGACTTCTTTCCGCCGCACATGAAAGAACCCGTCCGAATTGAATTCTGGGGCGATGAAATTGATTCCATGTCGTGCTTCGACACGGAAACGCAAAGGCGTACCCAAACGATTGATGAAATCAAAATTACGCCTGCGGCAGAAGTGATTTTCGATTCGCCCGAAGCGCTTCTTGAAAAGCTTCGCAGTTTTTCAGAGAACATCAGAGGCAAAGGCAGCCAAAAGTCAAAAAAATGTGTTTTGCAGGACATTGAAAAACTGGAAAGCGATGTTGAAGTTTCCTGCACAGACAAATATATTTCCCTTGCCTATGACAAAACAGAAACGCTTTTCGATTATCTTTCCGATGCCTTGCTTTTTGTCAGTGAAAGCAAAAGCATTAAACAAAACTTTTCCGGCTTCATGAAAAACCTGAATCAGGACATTCAGACGATGTTTGAAGAAGGTCTGCTTGCAAAAGGAATCGACTGTTTCAATCTCAACTGGGAGCAGCTTATTTCTCTTTACGAAAACAGCTATACCGTTTATATGGACAGCTTTGCAAGAGGCAGCTTTGACACCCCCGTTAAAGCTCTGGTCAGCGTTAATGCGGGAACAAATGCGGCATGGAACGGCACGCTGTCCTATCTCAACGACGATCTGGCGCCGATGCTCAAAAACGGCTATACCTGCGTTGTTCTTGCAGGCACTCAAAAAAACGCCAAAGAAATTTCATATGATCTTGAAGCGGAAGGCTTTGCATGCAGATATTTTGAAGAAATTCCCGAAAGTTTTTCTGAAAAAACCGTTTGTGTTCTTCCCGGCTCTTTGAGCAGCGGCTTTGAATACCCAAGCCTACAATTTATGCTCGTTTCCTATAAAAAAGGAAGCACAAATCAGGCTCAGAAGAGGGCGAAAAAAGCCAAAAAGGGCGGCAAAAGCCTGCTGAGCATTGAAGAAATTACAAAGGGCGACTATGTTGTTCATGCTTCCTACGGCATCGGAATTTTTGACGGAATCAAAACCATGACCGTTGACGGAAAGATCAAAGACTTTATCAAAATCAATTTCAGAGGAAGCGATGTTCTTTATCTTCCCGTAACGCAGCTTGATCTGCTGTCAAAATATATTTCTCCGAAAGATACCGACAAGCCCGTAAAGCTGAATAAGCTCGGAACGGACGAATGGAACAGAACAAAACGCAAGGTCCGTTCGGCGGTGAAAGATATTGCCGATGACCTGAGAAAGCTCTATGCCGCACGCGTAAACAGCCCCGGCTATGCTTTTTCACCTGACCTTGATATGCAAAGCGATTTTGAACGCAGGTTTGAATTTGATGAAACCGACGATCAGCTTACCGCAATCAACGAAATCAAAGCGGATATGGAAAAGCCGTATCCGATGGATAGGCTCCTTTGCGGCGATGTCGGCTTCGGCAAAACGGAAGTTGCACTTCGCGCGGCATTCAAATGCATTGCAGACGGAAAGCAGTGCGCTCTTCTTGTGCCCACAACCATTCTTGCTTTTCAGCATTATCAGACCATAAAAAAACGCTTTGACGGTTTTCCTGTTGAAATTGAAATGATGTCCCGTTTCAGAACGGTGACGCAAAGGAATAAAATCAAAAAAGGACTTAAACGCGGAAGCATTGATTTTGTTGTGGGAACGCACAGCATTATTGCTTCTTCGGTTGAATTTAAAGATCTCGGACTTCTGATCGTTGACGAGGAACAGCGCTTCGGCGTTGCACAAAAAGAAAAGCTTAAAGAGCGCTTCCCTCTTGTTGATGTTCTGACTCTTTCGGCAACACCGATTCCAAGAACACTGAACATGGCGATGACGGGAATCAGAGATATGTCGGTTCTTGAAATTCCGCCGCTTGACAGGCACCCGGTTCAGACTTATGTGCTCGAATATGACATGGACGTGCTTGCCGAAGCGATGCGCCGTGAAATCAGGCGCGGCGGTCAGGTCTATTATCTTCACAACCGTGTTGATTCCATTGAAAAAACCGCGGCAAAAATTCAGAAATACCTGCCCGAAGCGAGAATCGGAATCGGTCACGGCAAAATGAGTGAAGATGAGCTCAGCGAAGTCTGGCGTCAGCTTCTTGAGGGTGAAATCGATATTCTTGTCTGCACAACAATCATTGAAACCGGCGTTGATGTTCCGAACGCAAACACGCTGATTATTGAGGACGCCGACCATCTTGGTCTTGCCCAGCTTCATCAGATCCGCGGCCGAGTCGGAAGAAGTGCAAGACGAGCTTTCGCCTATTTTACTTTCAGTCCGAGCAAACAGCTTTCTGAGGTTGCATACAGAAGACTGGAAGCAATCAGAGAGTTTACTCAGTTCGGCTCCGGCTTTCAGATTGCGCTTCGTGACCTTGAAATCAGAGGCGCCGGCAATATTTTAGGCTCTCAGCAGCACGGCCACATGGAAGCTGTCGGCTATGATATGTATTTGCAGATGCTTTCCGAAGCCATTGAAAACAAAGACAGCGACGAAGAAATACCCGAAAAGAAAGAATGTGTCATCGACATTTCCGTTGACGCTCATATTCCCGAAAAATATATTCCGTCCGTCAGAAGCCGAATTTCCATGTATAAACGTATCGCGTCCATTCAGTCTCAGGACGACGCTATGGACGTTATTGATGAATTTATCGACCGTTTCGGCGATCCGCCCGCAAGCGTTAAGGGACTGATTGAAATTGCCCTTATCAGAAACAGAGCCGCCGCAGTCGGCATTTATGAAGTCAAGCAAAGAAAAGATTCCATTGTGGTTTATCTCAATGACATTAAACCCGGTCACATCACGCTGCTTAACAAATTTATGCGCCGCCGTGCGTTTATCGGTGCGGAAAAAGGCAAACAATATGTTATAATAAAGTTCATGGGACAAACTGCACTCAAAACTCTTTCAGATGTTGTTAAAGTGTTTGAAATGTATAAAAAAGACAATATATAAAGGCGGTGAATAATTGTGATTCTTACGGTTGACATCGGCAACAGCAGCGTCGGTATCGGTGCTTTTGAAAACGGCAGCCTGCTTTTCAAAGGAAAGCTGGCTTCTTCAAGAAGCAAAAGCGAGGACGAATATGCCGCACTGATACGCGAAATTTTTTCTCTGAACGGCAAAGATACAAAAGAAATTACGGGAGCGGTTATGCTTTCGGTTGTTCCGAGCCTGACTCATCGCATCAAATCTGCTTTGCAAAAATTTTCATCTCAGGTTCTTGTTGTCGGTGCCGGCATAAAAACCGGACTTGACATCAGAACACAGATTCCCGGTCAGCTCGGCGCAGACTTTGTTGCCAATGCAGTCGGTGCGCTTGAAAGAAAAAATACGCCGCTGATTATTGCAGACCTCGGAACAGCGACAACAATCAGTGTCATCAACGAAAAGAGCGAGCTTTGCGGCTGTATCATCGCGCCCGGTGTCAAGCTCGGCAGTGACGCTCTTTGGGAAAACTGCGCCATGCTTTGCGAAACCGAGCTTCAGATGCCGAAAAAGCTTTTGGGAACCAACACACAGGAAAGCGTCAATTCCGGCTGTGTCTGGGGAATGGCAATGATGCTTGACGGCTTTATCAATCAGATTCGTCGAAAATATCAGTTTGAAAACGAACTTTCCGTTATTGCCACAGGCGGTTTTTCCTCTTTTGTTATTCCCTTGTGTGAAAACAAAATTGATCTCGTGCCGGATCTTACGCTTTACGGGCTTTACAAGATCTATAAGCTGAACAAAAAAGCATAAGATTGGGCAACATAAATGTGTATAACCCGGACAACACAAAAAGCAGGTGAAGCCGACCGCTTCGGCGGCGGTTATCGCACGTTTCCATAAACTGTTTTTTTCTGTTGTCCGTGCTATAAATATAAAGCGCTGCACGCCCTGTGCCATGGGCGGCAACAGCAAAGGAGTTTTGATTATGGCAAAAAACAAAATGCAAAAGAAAACATTGTGGCTCGTTGAAAACGCAATGCTTTCGGCAATCCTCGTCCTGATGGCGTTTACACCTCTGGGCTATCTGAAAACGGCAGGACTTGAAATCACCTTCAACATGATTCCGGTTGTTATCGGCGCCGTGCTTGCAGGACCGTCATCCGGTGCATTGCTCGGCCTGGTGTTCGGTCTGACAAGCTTTGCGCAGTGTTTCGGAATGAGCGCTTTCGGCGTAACACTGCTCGGCATCAATCCGATTTTAACCTTTCTCGTGTGTGTTCCGACAAGGACGCTTGCCGGCTGGCTTGTCGGTCTTATCAACAAGGCAATCACAAAAAACGGCAAAAAGCAATATCTCGGTGCGGCAATTTCCTGCTTTTGCGGCTCGATTTTTAACACGATGTTCTTTATGTCGATGCTGATTCTCTGCTTCAGAACAACCGAATTTATTCAAAATCTCATGTCACAGATGGGCGCAGAGAACATTTTGAAATTCGTTGTGGCTTTTGTCGGCGTAAACGGCGTTGTTGAAGCGGCTGTTTGCTTCGTTCTCGGCACGGCAATCTGCTCGGCACTGGTTAAGGCACTTTCAAAAAGAAGATAAAATAAAAGATTAAAGAAAAATACAGGTCTGGCGCTTAAATGCACTGACCTGTACTTTTTATAATTGAAAAAATCTGATGGCTGCGTTTTTATTTCTCCCCAAGAAGCTTTGCAAGCTCCTCCATAAAGGTGTTGATGTCCTTAAACTGCCTGTAAACAGAAGCAAAGCGGACATAGGCGACCTCGTCGAGTGCTTTGAGTTTATCCATGGCAAGCTCACCGATATGCACGGAAGTGACTTCGCGGTCAAGAGAATTCTGAAGCTCGGCTTCAATTTCATTCACCGCTTTTTCAAGAGAGGTTATCGGAACAGGGCGCTTTTCGCAGGCTCTGAGCATGCCGTTAAAAAGCTTAACACGGTCAAACGCTTCTCTTGATTTGTCTTTTTTCACAACAATAATCGGTACGGTTTCAATAATTTCATAAGTGGTGAACCTTTTTGAACAGGCGATGCATTCTCTTCTTCTGCGAATACGTTCGCCCTCATCTGTCGGGCGTGAATCAATTACCTTGCTTTCCGAACAACCGCAAAACGGACATTTCATGCTGCATACCACACGGCGCAAAGACCGCTTCCTTTCCGCTGTTTTTATCAGTGAAAAAAGTTTTTGCACTGTTTTGTTTATTGTAACATAAAAATCTTTTGCAAACAACAGAATTTTGAAATGTTTTTCTGAAAGATTTGAAAAATTGCATTTATTTCACCCTGCCATGTTGAAAATCCGGCAAAATTTTGATATATTAGACAATAGTTGTTTCATAAAAAAGACAATAAAACATACTGCACCTCTTTGGCGCAGTATCCGAACGGAGAGTATCAATGTATAAACAGGGATTTGACAACAATAAATATATAAAAATGCAGTCGAAGCATATCAGGGAGCGCATGAATCATTTCGGCGGAAAGCTTTATATGGAGTTTGGCGGAAAGCTTTTTGATGATAACCATGCTTCAAGAGTTCTTCCGGGATTTGCTCCCGACAGCAAGCTGAAAATGCTGCTTGAGCTGAAAGACGAAGCCGAAATTGTAATTGCCGTCAGTGCCGCTGCCATTGAAGCCAAAAAAAGAAGAGGCGACCTCAACATTACCTATGACATGGAGGTTTTGCGCCTGATTGATCTGTTCAGAAGCGTCGGACTTTATGTCGGCTCGGTTGTCATTACGCAATATAATTATCAGCAGGGTGCAGACACTTTCAAAACAAAGCTTCGTTCGCTCGGAATCAATGTTTTTGTTCACTATAAAATCGAGGGCTATCCGTCAGATGTTGAAAAAATCGTTTCCGATGACGGCTACGGCAAAAATGAATATGTTGAAACCAAGCGCCGTCTTGTTGTTGTAACCGCACCCGGACCGGGCAGCGGAAAAATGGCAACCTGCCTTTCTCAGCTTTATCATGAACACAAGCGCGGAATAAATGCCGGATACGCGAAATTTGAAACCTTCCCGATCTGGAATCTTCCGCTGAACCATGCCGTTAATCTCGCTTATGAAGCGGCGACCGCCGACCTGAACGATGTTAACATGATTGATCCGTTTCATTTTGAAGCATACGGCAAGGTTACGGTAAACTATAACCGCGACATTGAAATTTTCCCGGTTCTCAACACCATTTTTGAGCGCATTTACGGCTCTTCACCGTATAAATCCCCAACCGATATGGGCGTTAATATGGCAGGCAACTGCATTTATGACGATGAAGCCGTCTGTGAAGCCGCAAAGCAGGAAATTATCAGAAGATATTACATCGCACTTTGTGAGCGCAGAAAAGGTCTTGACACCGAAAAGGAAATTGAAAAGCTGGAACTGCTGATGCGTAAAGCGGGCGTCAGCGTCAAGAACAGAACTGTTGCACAAAGGGCCGTTGCGCTTGCCGAAGAAACCGGAACGCCTGCCGCGGCAATTGAGCTTCAGGACGGAACAATTTTAACGGGTAAAACCAAAAATCTGCTCGGTGCAACCTCGGCTTTGATTCTCAACGCACTGAAATATCTTGCCGGCATCAGCGACGACCAGTTGCTTCTTCCGTCACATCTGATTGAGCCCGTTCAGTCACTGAAAGTCAATTATCTCGGCAGTGTGAACCCGAGACTTCATGTTGATGAAATTCTGATTGCCCTTTCGGTCAGTGCGGCAGAAAACGAAAATGCCGCCAAAGCCTTGCACATGCTTCCGAAGCTCAAAGGCTGCGAAGCACACTGTTCGGTTATTCTTTCCGAAAGAGACAGCATGGTTTTCAGAAAGCTCGGAATCAACATGACCACGCAGCCGGATTATGAAAACGACAATCTTTATCACATCTGATTTTCCCTGCCCTGTCGCATTTTATTCATATTAGCAAACCGTCTGCGAAAAGAAAAAATAACCTCACAGCAAACCGAATTGCCGTGAGGTTTTTATGATTCATTTATCAATCGCTTGTGTAAGGAAGAAGAGCAACCTGACGGGCGCGTTTAATTGCAACTGTCAGTTCACGCTGATGGCGTGCACAAGTTCCTGTAACTCTGCGCGGAAGAATTTTTGCTCTGTCCGAAGTGAACTTGCGAAGCTTTGCTACATCTTTATAATCGATTGTTTCGGCCTTTTCAACGCAGAATGCGCAAACTTTTTTGCGTGATTTTCTGCCGGTACGGCCGCCTTTCTCATATGCCATGAGTCTTACCTCCTGTTAAGTATTTTCAATTTTTTCAGAACGGTAAATCTTCGTCGTCGGTAATCTCCTCAAAATCGCCGGGAACAGCCGTCTGATAAACAGGCGCCTGAGCCGGAGCGGGAGCGGCTGACGCATACGAACCGCCTGATGTTCCTGTTTCTGCTTTTGAGCCGCAGAAACTGACTTCTCTTGCAACAACTTCATATGCTGTGCGCTTATTGCCGTTTTTGTCCTCGTACTGACGCGATTGAAGCTGACCGGTAACGGCAATCATTGAACCTTTGTGAAAATAACGGGTGACGAAATTCGCAGTCTGTTCCCATGCAACGATGTTGATGAAATCAGCTTTTCTTTCTTCGCCCTGTTTAACAAAGCTTCTGTCAACTGCCATGCAGAATGAGCACACGCTTCTTCCGGTTGTTGTTGTGCGAAGTTCGGGATCGGCAACAAGCCTACCCATTAAAACCACCTGATTAATCATATCTTTCGTCCTCCTTATTTCTTGATGATCAGAGAGCGAAGAACGCCGTCGGTGATGTCGAGCACACGGTCAAGCTCAGCGGGGAAATCGGGTTCGCATGTGAAGTTGATCAGCACATAGCGGCCTTCGGTTTCATAGTTGATGGGATAAGCAAGTCTGCGCTTGTCACCACCCCATGTTTCAGCGCTTTCAACAGTACCGTTTGCTGCAATGAGATTTGTGAACTTCTCAGTCAGAGCGTTTGCAAGATCGTCGCCGTTTGCAACTGAAAATACTAACATTGCCTCGTAGCTGTTTGCCATTAATTTGCACCTCCTTATGGTCTCTGGCCCCGCTCTGAAAACGGAGCAAGGATATGTCGCCAATTTGCGACAGCAGTCATTATAGCAAAAACTTTTTGTAAAGTCAAGGGTTCAGGCGCATATTTTCACGCAAGCGACGGACAATGTCCGCGGATATTACGCGGGGCAGAGAGCAATGAACTTTACCCATACACCGCGAAGAAAAGTTGTGCTTGTGACAGGCAAAAAAGAAAACGAATAAAAAACAACACCGCAAAGGACATAATTTTTAACCTTTGCGGTGTTGCTGTTTTATGTAGATGGGATAATTCTTTAAAACAAGCAATGCAACTGAAAAAGTAATATCCGTTGATTCCTATGATATTCTGTTATACCGTATAGATGGTGCATCATCTTTTTCAATATACCTCAAAACAAGTACATCACTTGAAACCATCTTATATTGATATGTGTACGATTCCCAAAGTGCACTAATAGTAATGGTATCATCATTTATTGAATATGTGCCGCTTACACCGTCTGCCGTAAATGTACCGTTTTCATAAATAATAAAATTATTCTCGGGATAGTCATTCGTAATATCATGAGTACTTTCAACCTCCCAGCTTCCGTAAATTTTCCCATAGTTATCTGAAATGATGGAAGAAACTGCATAAATTAACCAAATTAAAACTACCGATACAGCAACACAGATGAT
>JBJFHW010000196.1:0-12557 GCA_051893965.1 Acutalibacteraceae bacterium | reverse complement strand
GCAGATAAAAGGCAGAGGCAATGCAACATGGACTGCTGATAAAAAGCCTTATAATATTAAATTCGACAAAAAAACAGACCTTTTCGGCATGGGCAAAGCGAAAAAATGGACACTGCTTGCCTCTTATTTTGATTCGTCACTGTTAAGAAACACGGTTGCACTCGGTCTTGCCGATGAAATCGGTCTTCCCTATACCTCTGAGGTTCAAGCTGTGGATCTTTATATCAACGGAGAATACATGGGTAACTATCTGGTTTGTGAAAGCGTTGAAGTCGGATCGGAGCGTGTTGATATCAACGACCTTGACGACGCCAATGAAGAAGCCAATCCGGACATTGAAATTGAAGACTGTTCACGCGGCGGCACCGGCGTCAACGGCACTGTTCCCTCGGCAACCGAACCGGGCAGCATGATGTGGGTAAACATTCCGAACAATCCGGAAAACATAACCGGCGGTTATCTGATGGAACTTGAGTTCCCGAAACGTTACATTGAAGAAATCAGCGGTTTTGTCACAAATCAGGGGCAGAATGTTGTGCTGAAAAGCCCCGAATATGCGTCACAGGCAGAAGTTGAATACATAAGCTCCTTTATGTGCCAGGCGGAAGACGCGATTTATTCCGAAAACGGCTATAACGCACTCGGAAAGCATTACAGTGAATATTTCGATATGGACTCGCTTGCAAAAATGTATATCCTTCAGGAATATACCATGAATCTTGATGCCGGCGATTCAAGCTGCTTTTTCTATAAAGACGCCGATTCGGACAAGATTTTCGCTTCGCCCGCATGGGATTTTGACCGTGCACTCGGAAACGATTATCAGCGCTTTGGCGTAAACATCAACAATCCGAATATCTGGTGGGCGAATATGGTTCATTATGCCCCGGAATTTGAAGGCGGTGTAAATCAGATTCCGACCATTTTTGCTCAGCTTTATAAGCATGAGGACTTCAGAGCGCTTGTTTCGGAAAAATGGGCTGAAATTTCAGATGCTTTTAACAGTGCGAAAACTTCAGAAGCTGTTGACGCACTGAAAGAAACAATCAGTGCATCTGCCGTGATGGACGCCTATCGCTGGGATAAATTTGAAAACGCTTCCGGATATGACGGCAAGCTTGCTGCGTACCGTAAAAGTGCAGATACTGTTAAAAACTTTGTCACTGCAAGACCTAATGCTCTTAACAAGGGCTTCAGCAGTGAAAGCGCAATGCTTTATTATGATGCAAACGGCGGCACAGGCAATGTGTTCAACAATGAAATTGCTTTGATCGGTGAAGCGGTAACCGTCAAAGGTATTGATGTCAATGGAAGCGTGATTACTTCACCGAGCGGCTATGTCTTTACCGGCTGGAACACGGAAAAAGACGGCTCGGGCACTTCCTATTCCGTCGGCGATTCCATAAAATTAAACGGTAAAACCACCGTGCTTTATGCACAGTGGAAAGAAGGTCAGGAGTGTGACTGCATCTGTCATAAAGGCGGCTTTATCGGAAAAGTCCTTTGCAGAATCTATCGCATTTTGTGCAAAATGTTCGGCGTTAAACCGAAATGTACCTGTTCATGATTGAATTTTCAATTTTCAATTGACATATTATTAACAGTTTGTTACAAAAAAGCAGACAAACATTTACATAAAGCGTATATTAAATATATGCAAAAATCAAAGGAGATGGATTTATGAAGTTTGTCAAAAAAATGCTGTGTGTAATTCTGGCTTTGATGATGACGGTTTCCCTGTTTTCCGTGTCATCGGCGGCAGCTGCCGGTTCAATCACATCGTTTAAAGTCAATGTTTATGACAACAGCGAAAATTCAATTGACACGATAAACTGGTACAAATCAGATGACGGAATCTATTATATGTTTCTTCCCGCAAACGCTGACCTGAGTTCGTTAACCGTATGGTATCAGGCAAGCGGCGATGTTTATGTCGGTGATGTCAAGCTGGTCAGCGGCGAAAAAACAAATGTTTTTTCAAAGTCCGGTTTATATAAGCTTAAAGTGGGCACCAAAAGTTATTCACTTTATGTGATGTGTTCGGCTGAAATTCCGACAGTTTATATCAACACCGAATCCGGAAGCCTTGATTATATCCATGCAGATAAAGAAAACAAAGAAGCCGGCGCAATCAAAATCGTTGAAAACGGCAAGGTGACTGTTGATAAAGAACTCAAGCAAATCAAGGGCAGAGGCAACGTAACATGGAACGCCCCGAAAAAGCCGTATAATATTAAATTCGACAAAAAGACGGATCTTTTCGGCATGGGAAAAGCAAAAAAATGGTCCTTGCTTGCTTCTTATTATGATTCGTCACTGATCAGAAACAGCGTTGCTCTCGGTCTTTCCGATGAGCTTGGTCTGCCTTATACATCTGAGTTTCAGGCTGTTGACCTTTATATAAACGGAAGCTATTTGGGTAACTATCTGGTTTGTGAAAGCGTTGAAGTTGACTCGGAACGCGTTGACATCAATGATCTTATAGATGCCAATGAAGAAGCTAATCCGGACATCAACATTGAAGAATGTTCACGCGGCGGCACCGGTAATTCAGCGGATTGCGGCAGCAAAAAATGGGTAAACATTCCCAATAACCCCGAAAACATCACGGGCGGTTATCTGTTGGAATTTGACCTTGCAAGCCGTTATGATTCGGAAGTCAGCGGATTTGTCACCAATCAGGGTCAGGACGTTGTGCTGAAAAGTCCCGAATATGCTTCTCAGGCAGAAGTTGAATACATCAGCAAACTGATGTGTGAAGCGGAAGATGCAATTTATTCCGAAACCGGTTATAACTCTCTCGGAAAGCATTACAGTGAATATTTTGACATGGAATCATTTGTAAAAATGTATATTATCCAGGAATTTACATCGAATATGGATGCAGGCCTGACGAGCACTTACTTCTATAAAGACGCTGATTCCGACAAAATTTATGTAGCTCCCGTGTGGGATTTTGACTATGCATTGGGAGCTGATGTTAATCGTTTTGGCGCCTACGTCGGTGACCCCAATATCTGGTGGGCAAATGTTGTGCATTATACTCCCAAAATTTACGGCGGTGTAAGTAATATGCCCACAATTTTTGCACAGGTCTATAAGCATGAGGACTTCAGAGCACTCGTTTCTGAAACATGGGCTGAAGCTTCCGATCTTTTTGACAGTGAGGAAACGTTAAGCACCATTGACACACTGATTGAAAAGAACAATGCATCGGCTGTGATGGATGCCTATCGTTGGAATAAATTTACATATGCTTCCGGATATGACAATAAGCTTGCTGCATACAATGAAAGCACAAAGACTGTCAGAAATTTCGTTGTTGCAAGGGCAACAGCACTGGATAAAGGCTTCAGCGCACAAAGCGCTATGCTTTATTATGATGCAAACGGCGGAATCGGAACCATGTTCAACAATGAAATGGCTCTGATCGGTGAGTCCGTAACCGTGAAAGCTGCCGGCACCGATGCAACCTTGATTACTGCATCGGACGGTTATAAATTTGCCGGTTGGAACACGGAAAGAGACGGTTCGGGCACTTCCTATGCCGCCGGGGATTCCATCACATTAAACGGTAAAACAACCGTGCTTTATGCACAATGGAAAGAGTGCGATTGCATTTGCCATTCAGGCAGCTTTTTCGGAAAGATCCTTTGCCGCATTTACCGTATTATTTGCAAATTGTTCGGCATGGAACCGAAATGCACTTGTTCATGATTGAATTTTGAAATTTTGTTTTTCTTTAAAAATATGCAGAGCGTACCCGGTCTCATGCCGGATACGCTCTTTTTGGGTTATGTATCCTGATTCGTTCAGTTCTTCGCAATTTTCACAGCCACAACCGAAATGTCATCGGCGTTCTTTTCATCGCTTCTGAGCTTTGCAAGCGAGGCAATATGCGCCGCAAGGTCGTCCATGCTGTTGGTGCTCCATGCAAGAAGCTCATCGCTGATCCAGCCGCTGTCACCGACCGTTACACCGTCGGAAACGAGCAGAATAATGTCGCCGGCATTCAGTTTGACGCTTCGGCAGGCAGGAGAGATATTTCTTATGATGCCGATGGGCATGGAAGCTTCTTCAATGAGGGTGACCGTCTGTTCGCGGCGGATAAAAGAAATGGCCGCGCCCGCTTTATAAAATGAGGTCTTTCCGGTATAAATGTTGATGCTGACGCCGTCAACGGTTGCAAGAGATTCGTCGGTCGATTTGACCATCAGCGCGCAGTTGACCATTTTCAGTGCGCTGTCAAACGAAAAGCCACACGATAAAAGCTTTTCAAGCAGGGCGGTTGTCATTGTTGCATCAATTGCCGCCCTTGAGCCGGTTCCCATTCCGTCGCTGATGAGCGCTATTTCACCGCCGTTTCCGTCGTACGCTCTGCCGATGCAGTCACCGCTGACCTTGTTTTTGGCAAACGGAATCTGCGAATGACCGATGAGCACTTTAAAGGTTGCCCGTTCTTCAAAAATAATCATTGTGCGAAGATCCGTAATGGCAATTTCGGGCCGTTCAAAGCGTCTGCCGGTGGTAAATTCAATGATGTTCTTCATTTTTTTCAGATCCGGCTCCGGTGCATCTTCTTCCAAAAGTGCTTCAACCGTCACACGCCCCTCGGCGTTTGTGTAGTAATACAGGCTTTGAATAAAAAGTCCGCCGTCACTCAGTGCGGTTTTGATGGCACGGCTTTTTGAACTGCTGACCACGCGGCTTGTTCGCATCTGAGCGGCAATTTCACTTAAAAACTGCGATATACCTGCAAACTGGTCGCTGACAATGCTGCGCATTTCGGAAACTCTCATTTTGGAAGCCATGGAATTAACAAAGTCGCTGTAATACTTATCAATTTCTCGCATCAGCGCATTCGGTCTGATACAGCGCTCTTCAAGTTTTGTTTTTTTTACGGTCGCGGATTGTATTCCTGCAATAATCATAATATCCATGGCGGTTTCGTTGAAATATTTGTTCCAGCATTCGCTTTTTTTGCCGCAGCCGTAGCAGACGTTCTGCTGCATTTTTGCAAAAATCCGGTCAATTTCGGGGTTGATGATTTTGTCAAGCTTTTCGCTGACGCGGCTGACAATCTGAGAAACCTCGCCGACTTTTTCTGCCGCACGTTCAAGCTCTGCGCAAACCTGCCTTTCCACACCGTCATCTTTTGTCAGACCGCTTTGTTCAATTTTTTCTTCAAGCGCCGTAATATATCTTGCCGGAATGACTGCATATCCTGCGGCGGCGATAATCGCTTCGGCAAGAGGAAAGACCTGAAAATGATCAAAGCCGCCGACAATGGCAACAATGCTTGCAACAAGAGCAAAGGAAAGCGAAGCGGTATATTGACCCAAAGGGGAAAACAAGCCGGCAACCAGTCCGCCGAAAGCATAAAGCGGAAACATAAAACGAAGTTCGCTCGCGATACAAAGCGAAATGCCGGCGCAGATTCCCGCAACGCTTGAAGCGGCTACGCCCTTATATTGGGCGAAGAAAATAACAACAACGGCGGCGATGATTCTTGCCGGTGAAATGCTTCCCAGCGTCAGACCCGACATGCACATCAGAAGAATACACGCACAGGCGCAAATACAGGCGGTGTTCTGCGCCGAAAGCTTTTTGATTCCGATGCTTAAAACGGGAATGGAAAGTGTTTTCAAAAGCAAAAGAACCGAAAAAAGGGAAAGCAAGGCTTCACAGACGCAAAGGACAACGCTCATAACGGAAAACTCCGTAAAAGCAAAATAAGCAATGCCCGAGCACAAAACCGCGCAAAACGAAACAACCGCGCAAACAAAAGGTTTGTCTGCCGTGTCAAATTTTCTTTTGACGGCAAGACGGAACACGGCAGTTATGACGAGTGCAAAAACATATCTCAGCGCCTGCTGCCAGGATCTTGAAACAAAATAGCCGACGGCGCAGCCGACAAAAGCGCTGAAAAAATAATCAAACGGAACAGCGGCAGCAAAAGCCACCGAAAACGGTGAAATATCACCCAGAGAGTGAAGCTGAGAAAGCGAAAAACCGACAAGACCGGATAAAACAAGGCGCAGAATATGAGGCGTGTTTCGCTTCTCTTCGGCAAGCTGAACTTTTTTTGAAGTAAGAGTGCTGTGCATAATGATTCCCCCGGAAAAATACAGCCGCTTTTTCACGGCGGCTTACTTTGATACTATTGAAAATGTATAGCTATTATAAATCGTCAAACGAAAAAAAGTAGTCGTATTATAGGGAGAAAATTTTTAAACACAAAAAAATAAGCGCATAAACCGGCAAGGGATTTATGTGCTCATTTCAGCCCGGGGCTTCTTTTAATTCGGAATGCGGAATTGTGGTCGCGGATTTACCGAGTTAAAAAATTTATCTCTCACCCGCAAAAGAAACTTTTATTGTGTGGGAGGGAAATGTAAATTATAATTTTAGTTTGTGGCGGCGAGTAAGTTTTTGCAAAATGGGGAAATCTCTGCCACCGGCGCCCGTGCGGCGCAGCCGCACACTTTGCGCAGCCGTGGCTGCGCAAAGAACAAAACCGCAGGTTTTGTCCGGGCGCCGCCCGGTTGTTTCCTGCACTCACTTTCCGCAATCAGCCGAAAAAAAGAAGCCGACCGGTCTGCTGAGACCGATCGGGTACAGTCATAAATTTTTTATGCCTGTTCCTTCATTTCCTCAAAACATTTGCTGCAATAAACAGCTCTTCCCTCGGTGGGCTTGAAAGGAACGATGGCTTCTCCCCCGCATTTTGCACAAGTTGCAGTGAACTGTTCACGTGCAGGTCTGCCGGCATTTTTACGTGCCTGACGGCATTCCTTGCAGCGCTGCGGTTCGTTCTGAAAACCTTTTTCAGCATAGAATTCCTGTTCGCCTGCGGTAAACACAAATTCTTTTCCGCAATCTTTGCATGTCAGTGTTTTGTCTTCGTACATGTTTTTAACCTCGCTTGAATATTTTTGCCCTTGCCGGATTTGCACCGTCATCTTTGAAATTTTGCTGATCTGCTGCCTTTTCTCCGAGATCAGCTCAACGCTCTACTTTAAGCTATCAGGCATATATTTTATTCTTCAAATTCACGGCGGATTTTTCTTTTTGCACGCTGCAGCGCTCCGTCAACCGCCTTGCGGCTCATCGAAAGAAGCTGTGCGGTTTCATCATAGGTTTTTCCGCAAAGATAAGCCTTGAAAACAGCACGTTCCTTTTCTGAAAGCTTTGTGGAAACAATTTTCTTTGCCTGCCCCGCATCGTTTCGGAAAATCATTAGTTCTTCAGGCGAAAGTGAAGAATCAACAATATCCTCTTCACCGTTGAGCGAAAGACAAAGCTTTGCCGGAACAAGGCTTTTTTTCTGATTGCTGCTTACAGCATTGATGATTCTGTTTTTCATGCAGGTTCTCGCAAAAGTTGAAAACGAAGCATTTTTTTCGCTCTTATAAGAATGAACCGCGCTGAGAAAGCCGAGAAGTCCCTCCTGAACCAGATCATCTCTTTCAATGCCGCCGACATAAAATTTTGAACTCAGAACCTTAGACACCGCATGGTACCTTGCATAGAGCTCATCCCATGCTGCCTCATCGTTGTTTCGGCAAAGGCTTACAAGTGCTTCGTCCGACATTGAAGAATAATCTTTCATGAAATGACCCTTCCGGTGCTTTGAGAATAAAGCAACACATACATACTCATATATAAATGATACAGAATTTTTTTCACTTTGTCAATCGTATAATTAGACAAAAGGAAACACCCTTTTTTGTCAGATAGCACAATGAGCAGACGCTCACCTTTCAACCCCGGAAATCAGATATTCTTCGGGCGCATTTTCAAAAAATTCCATTTTTTGCGCACTTGTCGGGTGATTGAATTTCAGACGGCATGACCACAATTCAATCCGATTGTTCTTGTCTTTTGCACCATATCGCCTGTCGCCGATGATCGGGTGCTTTCTTGAAGCAAACTGCACTCTGATCTGATGACTTCTGCCGGTCTGAAGCTTCACACGAACAACGGCACAGGCTTTTTCGTCAAACAAAATTTCACCAATGACCTCATAGGTCAGCTTTGCCTGCTTGACACCCGCCCGCTGACGCGTTACCACATAAGTTTTATTGGTTCTGCGGTCTTTATAAAGCAGATCACAAAGCTCACCGCTTGTTTCTTCAAGCGTTCCGTGAAGCGCTGCGAAATATTCTTTTTCAAAGGTATGCGCTGCAATCTGAGAGGAAAGATTTGCCGCCGCATTCTTTGTTTTTGCGTAAACCATCAGTCCGCCGACATTTTTGTCAAGGCGGTGAACGGGATAAACGGTACTGCTGCACTCTTTTTCAAGCAAAGAGACCATACTTGCCTGCGTGCCGTTTCCCTGCTCTGAAATCAGGCCGGCGTCCTTTGTGCAAACAACAATTTCTTTATCTTCATAAATGATCTGCATAACTGCCTCTTTCGCTGAAAAAAGCTGTTTTGCAAACTGCCTGTTAAAAGCAGCCGCAAAACAGCTTATCTTCAAACACTGTTATTATTTTGCATAATCAACCGATCGGGTTTCTCTTATGATGTTAACCTTAATCTGACCGGGATATTCAAGTTCGGATTCGATTTTCTGAACAATATTTCTTCCGAGAAGAACCATTTCAGCGTCCGAAACCTTTTCGGGCTTAACAATAATTCTGACTTCTCGTCCTGCCTGAATGGCATAGGCATCGGAAACACCGTCAAAGGATTTTGAAATTTCTTCAAGCTGTTCCAGACGCTTGATGTAGTTTTGAACATTTTCTCTTCTTGCGCCCGGGCGTGCGGCGGAAATTGCATCAGCTGCCTGAACAAGAACGGCAACCACGCTTTTCGGCTCAACATCTCCATGATGAGCGGCAATGGCGTTGACAACAATTTCGTTTTCTTTATATTTCTTGGCATATTCAACGCCGAGCTCAATGTGCGAGCCTTCCTGAGAATGGTCAACAGCCTTGCCGATGTCATGAAGCAAGCCTGCCCTTTTTGCAAGCTTCACATCTGCACCGATCTCAGCAGCCATAAGACCTGCAATATATGAGACCTCGAGTGAATGGTTCAGAACATTCTGTCCGTAACTCGTTCTGTATTTGAGGCGTCCGAGAAGTCTGACAAGTTCATTATGAACGCCGTTGACGCCTGCGTCAATGACTGCTCTTTCACCTGCCTGGCGAATACTCATTTCAACCTCACGGTTGGCTTTTTCATAAATTTTTTCGATAAGGGCCGGATGAATTCTTCCGTCGGCAATCAGCTTTTCAAGAGTGAGCCTTGCAACCTCACGGCGGACAGGATCAAAGCAGGAAATTGTGATTGCTTCCGGCGTGTCGTCAATGATAAGATCCACACCGGTTATGGTTTCAATCGCACGGATATTTCTTCCCTCTCGGCCGATGATGCGGCCTTTCATTTCATCGTTCGGCAGTGGTACAACCGAAACTGTTGCTTCCGCAGCATGGTCGGCGGCACAGCGCTGAATGGCGGTTGAAATGATCTCTCTTGCGAGCGTTTCGGATTCATAACGGGTTTTTTCTTCAAACTCTCTGAGCTTAACAGCTTTTTCCATTGTGAGAGTTTCTTCAAGAGTGCTGAGCAAATATTCCTTTGCCTGTTCCTGAGTGTATCCCGTTATTTGTTCAAGTTTTTCTAACTGAGTTCTTTTGATGCTTTCTGCTTCGGCGAGTTTGGTTTCAGCCTGCTTTAATTTAGAATTGAGAAGTTCATCTTTCTTTTCGATGGCATCGGTTTTTCTTTCAAGGCTTTCTTCTCTTTGGTCAAGCCTTTTTTCCTGACGCTGAACTTCATTGCGTCTTTCACGCAATTCTCGTTCTGTTTCTGTTCTTGTTTTGTGAATTTCGTCTTTCGCTTCAAGAATTGCTTCGCGCTTTTGTCTTTCAGCTTCATTAACAGCCTGATTGACAATTCTTGTTGCCTCTTCATTGGCAGAACCGATAAGCTTTTCAGCAGTTTTCTTTCTGTGTATTCCACCGGCGATAAAGCCGATAACTCCAAAAACGATTGCACTAATTACGGCAATTATAATATAGATTCCAATATTCCCCAAAGTAGCAGCACCTCCTTCTTTGTTAATTTCGACAGTAACCAATCACATAAGATTGCTTTTTCATAAAAAAATCATCAAAAGAATTACAGTATTGTTACTCGTATGACAGCATAAATAAGCTATCTTAGTTATTTTAAAACAATTATCTTCATATGTCAAGTGCGCATGAAAATTTGTTGGGCATTTTTTTATGAAACTTTCTGTTTTTATAAACCTCAAAGAAAATATTATGTAAATAAGCAACAAAAATCGATGATTTTTGAGCCATAGCAAAACAATTTTGCCGTTTGTTAAAACACTATATCAAAAACCGCAGCCATAAAAAAGAGCACGACATCAGCCGTGCTCTGATTCATTTTTTAATCCGATTAAATATCATCCACATCTTCGCTTTGATCTTCACTGAAATCCGGCGTATTTTTACGCTTTTTCGTAAACAGGTAACCGGCAAGCGCGCCGAACGTTACAACGCCTGTCGGAGCAGCAACAATTTCGGGATTTTCTTTGATTGCCGTAACGGTTTTTTCAACAACAGAATCGTTATTTTCGGTTGTTGATGCCGCTGTCGGATAGGACGAATGAGATTTCAAATCGGAATCGGCATACGTTTCGCTGAACAGTTCGGATAAATAGTTGAATTCATAACCGCTGTCCGCGCCGGACGCTGCTGAGGAAGCCGCAGAAGAACCTGCCGCTGTTTCATCAACCGCATAAGTTGAAATTTCGCCGGAAGTGAAATCATTTTTTGCCGACTCCACAATCTGCGATGCTCCCGTTGCCGCATTTTTAACTGACGAAAAGACACCGTCAACAATGCTGTTCGCTTTTTCGCTGTCTTCGGGAATGGCGCTCTTGATTGCGGTTTCAACCTTTGAAACAAGATCATTTGAATTTTCAGAGGTCTGGTCTTTCACCGCCGTTTTGATGATGCTGAACGTATAAGTCGTTTCCTGATGTTCGCCGTTCGGATCGTCATAAATTACAACCACCTTCACGGTTTCATTTTCTTTTGACGGGGTAAGCTTTGCATAGGTTGTTACGGCGGAAGAAATCTTCTTTCCGGCAACGCTGACCGTCAGATAGCGATTGTCGCCGCCGAGCTGATCGGCAAGCGCAAACGGCGTGAACCAAAGCTTTTCGCAGTCTTTGACCACATATAAATCATAGTTATAAATATCGCTGTAAAATTCCTCGTCCAGCTCAAAGCAGCCGCTTTTGCAGGCAAGATCAAAAAGATTTTCGCATTTTGCCGTTTCGTCATACGCAACATTTTTTTCATCGAGCATGGTTGTGAGAATCAGCTTCGGAATGGAAGTGACATCGCCCTCGTTATCCGCCTTGACAAGCGCAAAGGGATTGATATGTATATCATAAAGCGTGTCAAAAATGGCGGCGTAATAGCAATAATCAACATAATCGCGCTGAGCCTGCGTTGTTTCGCTGTATTCAATCATGGGAATGCTGTATCCCTGCTTGGAAGCGGCGATGGCTCTGATCCAGTGGAAAAGCTCATCCATATCCGGATTATCGCTGAGCGGAATTTCGTCAAAATCGTCAATATAGTCTTTCATGAAATACATGGAAAGACCGGAAACGGATTTGACGGTGGACGGAATGGAAAAGCCGCCGATCTGCGAAAGAATAATCGCAGCCGCTTCATCAAGCGTTGTGCCTTTTGTGAATGTTACATCTTTTCCGTATAAAACATAGACTGCCTTATATTTGATGCACGCATAAACAACCGCAAGTTCGATTTTGTCATAAGATT
The DNA here is from genome assembly GCA_051893965.1 of Acutalibacteraceae bacterium. GTDB lineage: Bacteria > Bacillota > Clostridia > Oscillospirales > Acutalibacteraceae > UBA6857. The sequence goes on along the minus strand of JBJFHW010000196.1, from coordinate 741 downwards.
CCATGTTTGCAGGAACGCGGATTCCTTTATTTGAAACATAGCTATACATTTTATCGAAATCGGTTGTCATACCCATTGCCGTGACAACATAATAGAAAGCTTTCATTCCGCTGTTTAAGGAATCGGTCAGCGCGTCCTCATTCAAGGCGTTGAGAATGGTATAATTATTGACATCGGAAACAAACTCATCATAGGTTGTCGAATAAGGATATTCGGCTTTCGGAACCATTCTTGCCGTTGTAACGGAAGTAGCATCGTCACGGACAATCAGCTTATCAAGCCACGAAAGGCTGTATACCGGGGACTTTGACTGGGTGTTTCCCGGCTTTATTTCCAAAGTTTCCTGATCAAAGGTCACTGCCGAAGCACAAAAAGGAACTGCGGCGACAACCGTTAACATGGCAAGCGCAACAATAAGGGCAAGAATTCTTTTTAATTTCAATGTTCCGCCCTCCTTTTTCGTTATTAAATATTATTAGAGACAATTCTTGAGTTTACATATATCTAAATAATACAACGAAATGATTTCAAAGTCAATCAAAATATTCAAATTAATTATTAAATAATTATTACTGCGCCGCTGTTTTTATCGTTTGCCGCTGTTTCGTGTTATTTTGCCTGATTTTCAAGTTCAATTCCAAGCTCATCAAGCTGTGAATTGTCAACCGGCGACGGGCAGTCCGTCATCGGCTCGCTTGCGTTCTGAACTTTCGGATAAGCCACAACATCGCGAAGATTATC
>JBJFHW010000195.1:0-12572 GCA_051893965.1 Acutalibacteraceae bacterium | reverse complement strand
TTTTTACAGCCAGAACACCGTTCAGGATTACAGAATGTGTGCTTTTGACGATGTGACAACCCAGAAAATCAAGCTTGAAGTCAGCCAAGCGGACAACACCTTCAAGCTTCGTGAAATTGAGTTTTATGAGCTTGAAGCAAAAAACCGCAGTGATTTTCGCGTGTCCGACTATGTAATTATGCCGGATCTTGTAAACGAATCGTTTTATGATAAAAACAGCGACCGATATTTTGCTCCCGAAAACTGCAAAGTGATCAATCAGGTTCATGTGATTGCCGCCGCAAAATGGAACGACAACGGCGAACTGGTCATCAGCGACGGCGCAACACCTAAACAGCTGAAAAAAATTGTTAAGAAGCTCAGAGCCTATTTCGGCGACAACGAAGTTGACATTTTTGCAACCGTCTTTTTCAACGCCTGCGACCCGGACACTGTGTTCAGCGAGCACAAAGAAGAGGTTATTGAAAACACCGTTGATTTCCTTTTAAAATATGGCTTTGACGGCGTAAGCTATGACTGGGAATATCCGACAAAAGCGCAGTGGCCTGTTTTCAGCGAGCATCTGGTGAACCTGAAAAAAGAGCTTTCAAAGCATGACCTGAAGCTTTCGTGCGCCTTTTCGGCTTTTAACTGCAGTCTGTCGCAGGATGCAATCAAAGCGCTTGATCAGATTGAAATTATGAGCTATGACAATTTCGACAATGACGGCAACCACTCCTCTTTCACAAGCGGCGCCGTTCAGCCGGTGGAATATTTCCTCGGTTTAGGCTTTGATGCAAAACAGCTCAATCTCGGCGTTCCGTTTTACGCAAGACCCACCGACGGCTCGGGCGTATGGATTGACTATGATGATGAAAGCTATACTCCGTCCGACCGTTTTCAGAATTTTTCAAACGGCATGTGGTTCAACAGCGCGCAGATGATACAAGACAAAACGGCTTATGCAATTGAAAAGGATTTAGGCGGAATGATGATTTTCACCTCAACGGAGGATATTGATTATAATAACGAATTAAGCTTGCTCAAATCCATGAAAAACACAATTGATGAACGAATCGTTCAAAAATAACGGCAGCTGACTCTGCCAAAAGAAAATTATCATAACAATTCACTTCACTTTTGTGTTTTCAGGAAAGGAACGGTCATAAAAATGGAAAAATCAAAAAAATCAAATATAAAAGCTGCTATCGGCTATTTTGCGGCTGCATTTTCGGTTACATCACTGATATATCTTCTTTTTCAATTCTATGATGAATTTTTAACGCAAACCGCAGGCTCTTATTTTATTGCATATATTGCCGGAGAAACGCTCAGCGACTTTTTATTACAGCTTCTGACTGCCGTTGTCGGCGTGATTCTGTTTGTTTTTGTTTTGCTCAAAGCGAAAAGGAAAAACAAAAAAACGCTTTATCCGATATTCTTGATTATAGGCGGCGTTCTTGCTGCAATTCTCCCCGGAATTTCACATTACACCGTCAGCCGTTTCACAGGCGCTTTGCTTTCTCAGACGGTGACAGGCATTGCAATCATTGCCAATGTTGTTTTTACCATGCTTTGCATTTGCTTTTTGTGCCTTACGGTTACAGACATGATTTTTTCGCTGCTTTCCCAACCGAAAGAGCATCAGGGCGTTTCAGCAGCGATGACGGTTGCAGGCGTACCGTTTGCAATCGGCCTGGCTTCCCTGCTTAGCACAATTATCACAGCCTCTCAGGGATTAAACACCGTTTTTGTTCTGTTCGGCGTTTTGGGCGCAATAATCGGAATTGTTCTTTCAATTTTAAAAATAGGAGACTGTCATGAATAAGAGATTAAAAACTTTCCTGATCATTCTGCTTGCGGTTGTGGTTGCCGCAATGATACCCGTCAGCATTTTCATCATTAACCCGGCCTACCGTGTAAGCCGCAACAGAAAAAATTTAGACATCAAAACTGCCGCAGAACTTGACGGAAGCGGCGATTATATCCATTTTCTCAGCACGGGAAGCTCAGATGCCATTCTGATTGAAAGCGCCGGAAAATTTGCGCTGGTTGACGCCGGCGAGGACAACGACAATCCGAGAGGCTTTGACGGCCTTGAACTGCCGGGCTATGAAGATGAAGTGGTTGCCTATTTAAAGAAAAATGCCGCAGATGAAAACGGCAAGGTAAAGCTTGATTTTGTTCTGGGAACACACAGCCACAGCGACCATATCGGCGGCTTTGACACGGTTATTTCCGACAGTGATATTGAAGTCGGAAGAGCGTATCTCAAAGAATATGACAGCAGCAAAATTTTAGATCATGAAGTGGAAGACTGGGATAACCAGGAAGTTTATGATCAGATGGTAAACGCTCTTAAAGAGAAGAATGTTCCCATCATTTCACAGCCTGACGGCACTCCCTTCCAACTCGGAAATTTCACAATCACGCTTTTCAACACGGTTGACGAAGAAAGCGAAGAAAAGGTCGGTGAAAACGATCAGTCTTTCGGCGTGCTTGTTGAAAAAAACGGCACAAGAGTATTTTTAGCAGGCGACATAGACAATCTCAGCGGTGACGAGGACCGACTGGCAAGCGAAATCGGTGACATTGACCTGCTGAAAGTCGGACACCATTGCTATCAGTATTCCTCCACTTCAAACTGGATCAGAACGCTTGCTCCCGAATACTGCGTGATAACCAACAAAAAAGACGGTGCGAACAAATGGATTCTCTGGCGAATTGAAAGAAATTCAAACAGCACGATTCTGACCACCGGCAACGAAGACGGCGTGATTGCCGATATAGGCGATAACGGAGCCATTCAGTTTTATAATTCAATTTATTGACGATATACCCTGAAACAGATTATTTTCTGAAACTCAACAATAATTATCAAATTCCCTTGAAGTGCAGATTGCTTTAAGGGAATTGTTTTTAATTGCAGCGGAAAGCCCCAAGCAAAACTATATACAGGTGTTGAAGAAGCACGAATATTTTGATATAATTTATATAATTGAATTTGTTTTTCATCTGTATCGGAAAGGAATGGTCATAAGAATGAAAAGCGCATATGAGAGCTATGTTGTCCGGGCGTTGATAAATTATTATAATTATGACTTTGATATGTTTTTTGAATATCTTGATGAGAGCGTAATATGGTACGGTCCCAAAAAAGGGCAGTATATCGTCGGCAAAGAGAACCTGATGTTATATATAAATAATCTAAAGCCAAATGTAAGCTTCTGCGTTGATGATGTTCAGACAAAACTGATCACATTCGCGTCAAATGCTTACACAATCGTTGTCAGCTATACCCTCACCTGCCGTTATGGCGACCTTCGGGAAAAAGTCATTTATCAGCGTGTGAGCGTCAACGGACAGCGTTTCAGAGATCAGGACGGAAAAATCTTTTTGCGCTGCAAATGCATTCAGGTTTCCAATCTCACAAGCGGTAAAAGCATACACAACGATAAAAACATTCCTCGTCCGTCGCCCGTTTTTCAAAAGGAGCCGGAGGCCTGCCCCCGCCTGATTTTTCCCGGTGAAAACCATTCAACGGTTTACATCAGCCAGAACAGCATACGCTATATCGTTGGCGGAAAGGGCGTTTGCTGCTATATCCACACAGATGAAAATGTGTATCTGGTTCATATGCTGCTGAAAGATGTTTTCAAAAAATTGCCCGATTTCTTTTACCGCTGCCACTCAAGCTATATTGTGAACCTGAAAAGAGTTGTGTTCCTGTCCGGCAAAAAAATCACACTCAATGATTTAACGGAAATTCCGGTTTCTCCAAAGCATTTCAGCCAAGTAAAAAGCGATATTGACAACTGGATGACCGAGAAATCCTAAGTGCATATCCGCCTTAAAAAATCATTGTAAGCGCACACGGGCTTATCCTTTGTGCGCTGTTTTCATTTAATTTTAAGGTATTTAATTTAAGTTTATTCGCATTTAATCTTATATTATTTAAAAATTCGGTCTTTTATTTATTTATCTTGACTTGTTACACAATGTAATATAATATAGTACTTGTTACATACTGTAATATATTATAATTTGTTGCGTCCGTGCACAGATTATTACAAAGGAGTAAATGAATATGAAAACCGTTGAAATTCCAGTTCTTGCCCGTTCGCGTGAATACGCTCCGGCAAACCACAACAGCTATGACTATTTCCTGAAAAATACTGAACAATACGGCGAATACACCGTATTCAGTCATTACGGCAGAGAGCACAAAAAATCTGAGCTTGTTGCAGATATTGAAGCTGCCGCGGCTTATTACAAAAAGGAGCTCGATCTCAAAAGAGGCGATGTTTACACCATTTTTTCTCCCACAAATGTTGAAAGCATGATTCTTTTCATGGCTCTGAACAAGCTGGGTGTAATCGTAAACTTTGTTCATCCCCTGCTTCCGCCTGAAAATCTGCGTGAGATTATGAAATTCACAAAATCAAAGGGCGTTATGGTTCTTGACATGTTTGTGCTCAAATATGTTGATGTTATTGCAGAAATCGGCGTACCGTGCCTTGTTGCCGTACCCAGCACCTATGCTCTGCCCGATAAATATGCCGCTAAGGCTGACGAAAAGGCCATGGCAGGCGTTGCGGCAAAAATCAAAAACTACACAACTTATCCCGAAATGATTAAAAAATATGCCGGTCAGCGTGTGGAAGGCGTAACGGAAAACAAAGACGATGTTGCCATTTATGCAAACGGCGGCGGCACCACCGGCAAAAGCAAAACCATCAAGCTGACAAACTCCTCGCTGAGCGAACTGATTTATATGCTCGGCGCTCAGAACACACCTGTTGAAGAAATCGGCGTTGATACCGAAATCTGCTCCATGCCGTTCTTCCATGCTTACGGCTTCTGCGCAGGCGGACTTTCAGCCATGCACAAGGGTGCAAAGGTTATTTTCCTGCCCAAATTTGATGCCGACAAATTCATTGACATCATGAAACATAATAAAGTAACCGAGTTCAACGGCGTTCCCAATATGTTTAAAAAGCTTCTGGCTCACCCGGATTTTGACGGTCCGCACCTCAAGAGCATTAAAGTTATGTATGCCGGCGGCGACGATGTTCGTCCGTCTTTCGTTGCAGAATTTGAAAAAGTGATGAAAAAGAACGGCTCAAAGGCCACAATCTGCGCCGGCTGGGGACTGACGGAATGCTGTGCCGCCTGCACAACCAATCCGCCCTGGGCAAACAAACCGGGCACCATCGGCAAGCCGCTTCCCGGTCTTGACATTCAGATCTGGGACGAAAACAACCAGCCGCTTCCTCAAGGCGAAGTCGGACAGATTGCTGTTAACGGCCCGACCATGATGCAGGGTTATCTCACCGAGGACGGTCCGATTGATGCCGGTCTTTATAAAGACGAAAACGGCAAAAAATGGGTTCTCACCGGAGACCTTGCTTATTATGATGAGGACGGTTATCTCGTATTCATGGGAAGAAGCAAGAGACTGATCATCATTTCCGGCTATAATGTATATCCCGGCGACATTGAAAAGCTTCTGACAGAGCTTCCCTTTATCAAAGAAAGCTGTGCCGTTCAGGGCTTTGACGATGAAGGCAAAAAACTTGTTCGCCTTTATGTTGTTGCCGACGGCGCAGACGAAAAAGGCGATGAATACAAAAAGGCAATCACCGATCTTTGCGCTTCCCGCCTTGATAAGTTCTCCGTACCCAGAGACATCCGATTTATTGATGCTCTTCCGAGAACAAGACTGGAAAAGGTTGACTTCATGAGCCTTACCGAAAAAGATCCCGAATAAACATAATATAAAATAACAAACAGGTGTAACCTTGTCCATGCGAGGCTGCACCTGTTATTTTATGAATGCTGCAAAAAACAGGCACTGACAAATCATCAATGCCTGTTTTTTTATCTGCTTTTTCTTACAGAGCCGAAATCATATCTGTAAGCTCTTTGTCGCTGAACACTCTCGGACAGCCCATCAGCTTTGCTTCGTCCTGCGCACGCAGCACAACTTCTGTCCTATCCTGCGGCAGAACCTGAACGTCACTGTTGTCAATGCCGATGTCGGCAATCAGTTTTTCAACCGCGTCAATAAACCGCTTCGCATTTTCGCTTTCGTTTTCTGTGTGAGCGAGACCGCAAAGCACCGCAAGCTCTGAAAGGGATTTTTGTGCATACGGCAAACTGCCGCGAAGAACAGCCGCGAAGCAGGCAGATATTGCCTTGCCGTGGGGCAAATGATAAAACTCACCGAGTCTGTGCGCAACCGCGTGAACATAGCCTGTTCCGATTCTTCTGAAACCGAGACCGGCAAGATATGCCGCTTTTTGCATGTTGCTTCTTGCTTCAAGATCATCAGGCTTTTCACAGGCGGTTCTGCAATTTTCAAATATCATTTTCACCGCTTCGGCGGAGATTTTTTTATCTTCTTCAAAGGCAAAAGCAAAACTGCTGATATAAGATTCAACAGCATGAGAAAGCGCGTCGATGCCCGTATAGGCCGTGCTCGCTTTCGCAACACTAACCGTCAGAGCCGGGTCAAGCGCAACCGCCTGCGGCAGGAATTTGTCGCTTATGAACGGCTTTTTCTTGTTTTCGTCCGTGTCGGTAATTACGGAAAACATCGTTACTTCAGAGCCTGTTCCGGCGGTTGTGGGAACGGCAAAAAGAGGAACACATTTTTGGCATTCGCTGTCAATCCGGCAGATGTCATCAATATCTTCACCGATGTTTGCCGCTTGCAAAGCAATAATTTTTGCCGCATCAAGAACCGAACCGCCGCCGATTGCAATCACGCTGTCACAGCCGTGTTCGATATAAAGTTCAAGCGCTTTCTGCGTATCCTCGGTTGCCGGTTCGCCGTGAATGTCATGGAAGATGACTCCGCTTTCAAATCTTGAAACAAACGCGCTGATGCTTTGATTATTCATCGCATGACCGAAAGTGATAAGCAGCGGTTTGCTGAGATTATTATTCTGAATATAGTCTCCGAGTTCAGAAAGAGCGGTTTCTCCTTTGAAAAGTGTGTTTTCAGAAAGCTTTGCGTCTTTCATCACGCCCAGAGTAAGCTTTTGAATCGGATTTAGTGCCAGACCGCTTTTACCCATGGGAATAACCTGATACGGTGCAAAGTCAAGGCAGTGACCGTTCGGTCTTTCGGGGCTGTCGGAAAGAGTCAGATACCGCTTGTCCGGTTTCGACCAGCCGAAGCCTGTCTGACTAAGCTTTTCCACCGTATAATCATTCATCATCTCAATATTGCGCGAACGGCCGGAAATAATGAGATAGAACAAATAAACATGAACATCTCTGTCGTCTGCATTTGCCGTAACGGTTTCAACGGTTTCCTGCGTGGAAACGAACCGATACGGAACATCAAGCAGTTCAAACATTTCCTTTGTCGGCATAAAGTTGGGATTATACATATGGTAAATTTCGTTGACATCGCCTGTCAGCGCAAGATTGACATAGCCTTTGGCACATTCGTCAACAGCGGTAAAATCCGTCGGGAATTTATCCATATTGTCATTGAGAAGGCCAAGCTTCAGCATGGCATGAACACGGTGCAGAAAACCGTTGTCGGCACTGTTTTTCTGGAATTTACCGTCACTGCTTCTCCATGTCAGGTTGCCGATACGGAAAATGTTGGTTCTCAGACCGTCCAGCCTTGCCGCAAGCACTTCCTGCTCTGCGCAGTATTTGCTGTGAATATAGACATTGTCCTCATATCTTTGTCCGACATCGAGAACGCTTTCGTCCAGAATCTTTTTGCCGCATCTTTCTTTAACCGTACCGGCTCCGTGCACGCTTACGGTTGAAGTGTGCTGCAAAACCGCGCCGGCCTTTTTGGCAAATTCAATCACATTTTTTGTGCCGATAACATTGGTGCGTTCAAGCTCGGAATAATCGCCGGCATGATGAACATTTGCGGCAACATGGAACACCGTGTCCACCTTTTCGCAAAGAAGCGCATAGGTTTTCTGACCGAGACCGAGATTTTCTTTTTCGATGTCGCCGATTACGGTTTTTACACCCGAAAAATCAAAGTCATCAAAATAATAAGCAATCTGATTTTTAAAACGCTGTTCATTACGGACAAGGCAATAAACTTCAAGTTCCTTTTCGGTCAGTTCTTTCAGAATATGCACGCCCAAAAAGCCTGTGGCGCCGGTGAGCAGAGCGCATTGATATTCTCCGCCCTTTTCGCCCTTGTGCGCAGTTTCGGCAATGACGGCGTTTACATCAATACTGCTTTCGGTTGTTTTTTTGCCGCTTTCTTCAATGGCTTCGGCAAGCGAGCGCAAAAACGGATTATCATAAATCAGCTGAGCCGGTATATTCAGACTGACCGCAAGCTCAATGGCGCCGAGACTGTCGCCGCCGAGAGCAAAGAAATTGTCGGTTACGCTTACCTCTTTGAGCATCAGCTGATCGCGCACAGCGGCGCAGACTTTTTTCTCACATTCGGTTTCGGGGGCAACAATGCTGCGCTTTTGATTCAGTCCCTTTCGTGAGCTTCTTTTGATTTTTGAAGAAGCAGTACGCTCAAACGGCAATTCTCTGATCACATACGATGAAATGCGCTGATGGGTAGCAAGCTTTGAATTGACTCTTTCAAGCAGTTCAAGCATCGCTTTGTCGACATCGGTGATTCCTTTTTCTGCAATTACATTTTTGTTTAAATAAACCTCTGCACAAATTGATGTGCCTTCGTTATAGCAGATAACCTCCTGAACAAGCGGTTCGGTTCCGAACTGCGCTTCGAGCATCTCCGCCGAAACGTTTTCGCCGTTATCAAGCAAGATCAGGTTTTTGCATCTGCCGGTAATATAAAGGTACCCGTCCTCATCAAAATAGCCGAGGTCGCCCGTGCGCAGATAGCCGTCATCGGTAAAAGCCTCTTTGGTCGCTTCGGGATTTTTATAATAGCCGAGCATAACATTCGGGCCTTTAACAAGAATTTCACCGTTTTCAATTTTGGCGTCCATGCAGGGAATCGGCTTGCCAACGGAGCCGTGACGGAAACAGCCGACGGCATTGTTGGCGATAACGGGAGAGCATTCCGTCATACCGTAGCCGTTGAGCACAAGAATTCCCGTCTGATTGAATTTTTCGTTCAGGGACGCTTCAAGCGGTGCGCCGCCGGAAATAATATCGATTATGTTTCCGCCCAAAAAGCTTTTGACTGCCTGTTCCTGCGGCATTTCGGGGTGCGCTCCTGCAAATTTTATTGCGCCGAACATAATTTTTTTAACAAGCTGAGGAACCGCTAAAATGCTGTCGGGCTTATAAAGCTGCAAATCCGAAATCAGGTTTGCAAGGTTATCGTTGACGCAGACTGTTTTGCCTCTTACGATGCTTTTGGTAATATTACCGGTAAAGCAGAAGCTGTGATGAATCGGCAGACAGCAGAACATTCTCGTTGTCGGGCAGGCAACATGAACGCTTCCTGCGCTGTAAACAAAATTTCTGTGAGAGGACATAACGCCTTTCGGGAAACCGGTTGTGCCGGAAGTAAAGACGATTGCACAAAGCTCGTCACTGTCGGGAGAGCCGTAATCTTCGTCTTTGAATTTTGCATATTCTTTTTCTAAATCCGCGAAATTTAAAACATCTTCTCCGTCGCCGGTGTTATCAAGAGAAATGAAAAGCTGAACGCCCGGAACATTGGCTTTTACCGCTTCATAAAGCGAACGGTGCTTCTGATCGAACGCAAAAACCGTCACATCGGCAAAGTCTATCAGGCGGCAGTTCATTTCGTCGGTCTCATTGGGTGCCAAAGGCACAGCCGCACCGCCGCTGTTGGCCGTACCGAAAAAGGTTACGATCCATTCATAGCTTGTCGGACCGACAATGGCGGTGTGCGCCTTGGGAAAGCCTTTTTTATTCAGCATTGCGGTAAAAGTATCACAGGAAGCCTTGAGCTGCGCATAAGTCTTTTTCGCAATTCCTCCGTTTTCCTTATACTCCATAAAAGTGCGCCCGGCAAAATTTTCGGCACCGTAGTCTATCATTTCTTTTAAGTTTTTCAGCTTTGTCAAATCATTTAATATCATGTCTTAATCGGCAGCCCTGTCAGAAAGCCGCCGCAAACCTCCTTTGTTTGAAGACTCAGGAAGCTCTGATTCAATCTGATATGTAAGTAAGCCATGCAACAAAGCGTATACCGTGATTGATTCAGAGGTTCCTTTAAATTGTTACAGTTTGTTTTATAAAAGTATAGCAAAAAATGAACAAAAATTCAAGGTCTTATCCAAAAGATTATACAGTGGCGAAGATCACCATAAAATCTCAATTCCTTGAAACATACGGACTTATTGTCGCTTAAAGGGATTAAATATTTATAAATTATTGCTTTGGTGTTTATAAATTTATATCGTTTGATATTCATTATTTTTAATATAATTTTTGCCAGAGATTAAAATATTAGCTCTCTTACCAAAGAATTATCATCTGCAAATTAAAATATATTTCAAATTGCCTTTTTATTTTATGACAACGTATTAACAACAGAGAAAAACTGTTTGTATATCAAAATCTCCCCCCTGCAGGAAGCAGGAGGAGAAAATGAGATTTCACATTGAATTCAATCAATGAAACAAAGCTTTAATTTTGGTTTGAAAAACAGCCCGAAAGCTGTTTCGCTCCCGGGCTGTGTAGGTTATTTGATTTTCAGGACAGAATCAATAGTGTACCGCACCACAAGCACAGGTCTTATTGACTTTGAAAAGTTTCCAGAAGATTCGTATAATCTTGTATATGAAGCCCATGAAACCGGTTTTGTGGCACATACAGGTGCAATTTTCACTTATGCTGATATTCAAGCCGCAATTATCACAAATTCCATCGTGGTTTTCATCTGAATGTCCTGTGGCAGGAAGAACTTCCACTGTTTCATATGCTCCGCATACGGTGCAACAGCGCATAACTGAACCGTCTTTTTCACATGTCGGCGCAACAGTTTCTTCAACAAATTTGTGCCCTGCAGCAGGAATTATTTGCGTTTGAATTGTTTTACCGCAAACTGTGCACTGTGTGTGTTTGCTGCCTGTTTCCGTGCAACCTGATTTTTTATCAATTATCCATTCTGATTCTTTGTGTTCAAGCATTGAATCGTTATCCGTTACAGTATTTGTAATTTCACAACGGTCGCATTTAGCTGTTTTGGTTCCGTCTTTTGTGCAGGTTGCATTATTATCGGAAATATAATTTGTAAAACTGTGCCCGAGTGCAGAAACCTTTGAATCAATATAGCTATAACCGCAAACACTGCAAGTATGCATCGTATAACCTTCTGTGGTGCAACCCGGAGCTGTAACCTGTGCAACATAGTTGTGTTCTGCGTCAATTTTTGAAACTTCGGTATATCCACATACCGTGCATATCCTTTGTCTTTCTCCGTCTTCAGTGCAGGTTGCATTTTTTATGATTTCATATTCACCGAATATATGATCATCGCATGGTAAAACAGTAATCCAGATTGTATCTGTAAATCCTCCGTCACAAGTTACCGCTTTTACCTGTGCGGTTCCAAGTGAAAGTGTTGTAATGTTCCCTTCACTGTCCACTTTAAGAACATTTTCATCTGATGATGTCCATATACAAGAGGTGTTTTCAACATCTGAAGGATAAATAACCGGATTCAGTCTGCATTGTGTACCGAAAACAATTTGTACTTCACCATCTTCAAACTCTAAGCCAGTGACTTCGTGCAACTGAGAATAATCAGCTTCAATCGTTTCAACATCATTTTTCGTCAGAGCATAATTAATCTCGGCTGTCAGACACTCTGCATTTATGCTGCCGGTAAATCTGTCTGCTTCCATAAGTCCGATATCTTCAAAAACTATGCTCTTAATGTTTTCTGCCAACTCGTTATATTCAAGTACGGTATACGTCATGGTTCCGGAGTCGTAAGCATCAATCACAATTTGATATTCATCGGTGCATGGCATAGTAATTATCTTCTTTTGGTCAATGACCACAGCGGAGATATTTTCGTCTGAAACGGTTGCGCCGTCATCGGTCAGATAGGCAACCGTATCTCCGTAACTGTTCAGAATCGTAACATTTACCGGGCACTCAACAACAACTGTCTTTTGAGCAACCTGGTGATTATATCCGTGACAAAATACAGATTTAGCATAGTTGCACGATGTTTGCATTGATGAAATATCATCAACATACTTATCCTTATGGAAAATTTTTACAGCCAAAGCATCATTTTTATCTGTTGCATACTTAACCAGAATCTCCCATGAGGTAACTTGTATGGATTTATATGACGTAAATGCCTGACAGAAATATGAAGCATTTTCATATGTGGGATTACTCTTCAAAGCCTCTGCCGATTCCAGAAGCTCATTGTAAAAGCCTTCGGCAAGGTAAGAATTTGCCTGCAATCTTGAAAGATCGGAAGATATATCTCCGGTATTTGCCGCAACTTTTGCAATTAATGTTCCAAGAGAATATCCGATTGCAATTCCACCCACAGTTTCCTGTATAGCTTGCTCTGTAAATATAGTCGTAAGTCCGGATAAGGTCGATGCAACTGTGTTCTTGACCGTTTTTACTAACATATCCTTATATACAAACTTCAAAGCGTCGAAGCTTGCAAG
>JBJFHW010000194.1:0-12581 GCA_051893965.1 Acutalibacteraceae bacterium | reverse complement strand
CTTGTCAGGTTTCTTTACTCCTCAGCTTCTTTTCTGTATTTCGTTGTTGCTTGCTGTTATCGGTATCATCAGTCTGATTCCTTTTAAAAAGGCTTTGATAAAGCGTATTGCTCTTGTGAGCGCTTGCGTTTGCTCCGTGATTGTCATAGCCTTTTGTTGCGTGCAGAATCCTGCTGTGCTTAGTCGAAATTCAGCTTCGCAGGATTGTGCTGAAATTGTCAACGGTGTTCAGGTTGTGCACAGCGTTCTGAAATCAGGCGAATACCCGGATATTCAGGTGCAGTGCGGTATGCCGGTAAAATGGCTGATTGAAGCCTCGGAAGACAGCATCAACGGCTGCAATTATCAGATGCTGATTGATGAATACGGTTTAAAATATACCTTTCATGCCGGTGAAAATATTATTGAATTTACCCCGGAAAAAACCGGAAACTTTTCCTATATCTGTTGGATGGGAATGATATACGGAAAGATTACCGTAACAGAATAAAGGAGGTCATTTTTTATGACAAAAAGAAACAATTCATTCAAAGCAGTTCAGATTATGTCAATTGTTATTATCCTTATGCTGACGCTTTTTGCTTTTTCGGGCTGCTCAGTTCAAAAGAACGAAACTGAAAATGTCGCAAGTTCAGCAGGTTCAGTAACAAGCAGCGATTCTTCTGAGAGTATCAATGCCGGCGAAAATCTGGTCATACCTTTAAGTGCGATTTCCGAGTCAATTGATTTTTATTCATTTGAGGTTGACGGAACCGAAATGGAAATTCTTGCGGCAAAAGACAGCGACGGTACAATCAGAATGGCATTCAATACCTGTCAGGTCTGTAACGGCTCAAGGCTTGCATATTTTGAAAAATCGGGAGATTATGTGGTCTGTCAGAACTGTAAAAATAAATTCAGTCTTTCACAAGTAGGCATAACTTCCGGCGGCTGCAATCCTTATCCGATTTTATCGCAAGACAGAACACAAACAGCCGACAGCATTGAATTGTCTTATGATTTTCTCACTGCAAACAAAGCTTTGTTTGCCACTTGGAAAAACAATTAAATTTATGTAAAAGACAGTCGAAAGCAGCTTAAGAATATACATATAAATGCGTTGTCTGTGAAATAATAATCAAACCTTTTCTCTTATCTATTGACACAAGCACTTTTTTGTGTTAAAGTGATAACACTACAGAGTAGGTTTGCGCGCGTGTAAGTGCCCTGAGGACGGGGAGTTGTCTCAGGGACGAAAAGCTTCGGCTTGCGGTGCGCAAATTGCATCCCGCTGTGATTTTATACCGAAGTTTTATCAATTACTTCCTTATTCTTTGCGGCGAGTGCACGAAAAAGAAAAAGGAAGTGTTTTTTATGTCAAAAAAAGTTTCATCAAAAACACCGCAGGAAGTCCTTGTTTCTCTTGTCTGCACTGCACTTTTAATTGCTTTGCAGGTGGTACTTTCGCGGTGGCTGTCCATTCAGGCGTGGAATCTGAAAATCGGATTTTCATTCATTCCCGTCGTTATTGCCGCAAGGCTGTTCGGTCCGCTCGGTTCCATGGCGGTTTACGGAATCGGCGATATCGTCGGCACTTTGCTTTTCCCGACAGGCCCTTATTTTCCCGGATTTACGCTGTCGGCAGTTATTTGCGGCTTAGTTTACGGACTGTTTCTTTATAAAAAAAGCTCAGTGCTCAGAATTGTGCTTTCCGTTGTAATCAATCAGTTCTTTTGCAGTTTTCTGCTGAATTCTTTCTGGATTTCATATGTTTACGGCTCACCGTATAAGGCGCTTCTTGCAACAAGATGGATTCAAAGCCTTGGCATGGGCGTTGTGATGATACTCGTTCTGGTAATTGCGCTTGAGCGTATCTGCGTGCCGATTGAAAAGAATATATTGTCAAAGGTGCGAAGAAGAAAAAGTCAGCCGGCGGCCGATGCTGTCATTCAGGATGCATAAAACTAAATAAAAAAAGAAATTTTCCCCGAATTTCACCGCTTCGTGCAGTTTAAATCTGTGCGAAGCGTTTTTGTTATAATTTTTATCTTGTCCGCAGTTGATTTTTCCGCTTTGTTTGTTTATTATATAATATAGACGAATAAAGCCTTGTTTTTAAGAATTAATATACGAAAGGAAACGGCAAAGATCATTTATTATCATTTTGCCGAAAGATTGAATTATGACAAAAACTGCTTTTATTGCAATTGTCGGTTGCCCGAATGTCGGAAAATCCTCCATTTTAAACCGTATGCTCGGACAAAAAGTTGCAATTGTTTCCGATAAACCGCAAACAACAAGAACAAGAATCATGGGTGTTTTAACCAAGAACGAAACGCAGCTTGTTTTTACCGATACCCCCGGCTATCACCGTCCGCACAACAAACTCGGAGAAAAAATGATCAAGGCGGTTTCCGACAGCATCGGCGGTGTTGATGCGTGTATGCTTGTTGTTGAGCCGGAGGGAGAGCTGCGGCCTGCAGAGGAAGAACTGATTGAAAAATTCAAAAAAGAAAAAATGCCTGCCGTGCTTGTCATCAATAAGATTGATACCGTAAAAGAAAAAGCAATGCTTATAAAAAGAATTGCACAGATGTCGGCTCTTTATGATTTTGAAGCGGTCATTCCCGTTTCGGCAATGACAAATGAGGGCATTGATGAGCTGGAAGATGAGCTCGTTAATCTTGCATTTCCGTCGGAGCATTTCTTTCCGGACGATACGCTGACAGATCAGCCCGAAAGAGTCATCGCAGGCGAAATTGTGCGCGAAAAAATTCTTCGTCTGCTCGATAAGGAAATACCGCACGGTGTGGCGGTTTCCATTGAAAAAATGCGTGAGCGCCCCGATAAGGACATTATGGATATTGAAGCCGTGATATACTGCGAAAAAGAAAGCCACAAAGGCATTATTATCGGCAAAAAAGGTGCAATGCTTAAAAAGATTTCGACCTATGCAAGACAGGATATGGAGCGTTTCTTTGACTGCAAAATCAATTTGCAGTGCTGGGTAAAGGTGAAAGAGGGCTGGAGAAACCGCGAGGGTCTGATTCATAATTTCGGACTTGACTGATTTAAGCAGATTTCTTCAGCTTGCATTAAGTAAAAAAGCAAAATTTTTATTAAGTTAAAAAATTCCATGAGTAACAAACATCAAGACGGTCAAAATTATCTGTGTGAACATATAAAGTTATCATAATTTTGAAAGCGGTGTTTGTTATGACAAAGAAAGAACTGTGGCAGATATTCATGAAAACGGGTAAGGTTTCGGATTATCTCAACTATAAAAACGCAAGGGATATTGAAAATCTGACGGATCTTGAAGACGAAGAAATTTCCGATGAATTCGCCCAGGATTATATCAATAATTACGACAGTGATTTTCCTGCCCGCGGCGAGGAGTATGAAGATGTTGATCAAAACGGACGGTTTAGTGATTCGTGAACAGGCAATCGGTGAACAAGACCGAATTGTAACGGTACTGACACGCAAAAAAGGCGTTATAAGAGCATTTGCCAACGGCGTCAGAAGCCCGAAAAACAAAAATGTTTCGGCAACGGGACTTTTGTGCTATTCCGATTTCAGTATTGATAAAACGGAAAAAGGCGCCTATATTATCAGAGAAGCTTTGGCAAAAGAAGTGTTTTTCAGCCTGCGTGAAGATATCATCAGGCTCAGCCTTGCTCAGTATTTTGCCGAAATTGCAGGGGAACTTTCTCCGCGTGAAGAGGACGCAGGGGAGTTTTTGCGTCTTGTTTTAAACAGCATTTATTTAATCAGTAAGGGGAAAAAGAATCTGGGCGTAATTAAGGCGGCGACCGAATTGCGCCTTCTTTCAATTTCAGGATATATGCCGTCGGTGGTTGCCTGCGACAGCTGCGGCTGTTATGAATCGCAAAAAATGTATTTCAGCACATTCACCGGCAAGCTCTGGTGTGAAAACTGTGTTCCGCAGGAAAATGCCGTCACCGTTTCGATTTCCGTTGTTGCGGCAATCAGACACATTTGTTTCAGTGATGCAGAAAAAATATACAGCTTCAATCTTTCAAAAGATGCACTAAAAGCGCTTTGCGCTGTCAGCGAAAAATATCTAAAATCGGTTACGATGAGAAACTATAAAACACTTGATTTTTATAAGATGATGACAGAGGAATGAAGTTTGAATGGGTTCAAACTTCAGGTAAGAAGTAAGAGGGAAAAGTGAATCAGTGCGGTGATTTTGCCTACGGCAAAATATATTGTAAATCATTTTTCATTTTTACTTTTTTGAGAAAGGAACAGACAAAAATGAACAAACATTACATAGCGCTTGAACTTGACAAGGTTCTTTTGCGCTTGAGTTCTTTTGCCGGAAGTGAAGATGCAAAAGAACTCATCAAAGAAATCACTCCCGAAAGCAATTTGGATCTTGCGCAGACGCTTATCAATCAGACCTCAGACGCACATATGCTGATGGCGCGTTTCGGCGGTCCGTCTTTTTCGGGACTGAAAAATGTAAACAATTCTTTGAGCAGAGCAAACGCAGGCGGCGTACTCACCATGCGTGAGCTTCTTGACATTGCCGAAGTGCTTCGCTGCATCCGGCTGCTTTGTGAATGGAAAAGCAAAAACAGCGGCGTTGAAACAACGCTTGATGTGCTTTTTGATTCTCTGATGCCCAACAAATATCTTGAAGAAAAAATCACAAACGCAATCATAAGCGAGGACGAAATGAGCGATAACGCTTCGCCTGCGCTTTATGACATCAGGCGAAAAATCCGCGCGGCTTCTTCAAGAGTCCGTGATAAGCTTGACAGCATGGTGCGTTCCGAGCATTACAGAAAATATCTGCGTGAAGCAATTGTAACCATGCGTAACGGCAGATATGTCGTACCGGTAAAAATCGAACACCGCGGCGAAGTCAAAGGCCTTGTGCACGACACCTCATCAAGCGGTTCAACGGTGTTTATTGAGCCTGCGGGCGTGGTGGAAGCAAACAACGAAATCAAAGTTTTGCAAAGCAAAGAGCGTGACGAAATCGACCGTATTCTTGCCGAATTTTCAGCCGAAGCCGGAAGTTTTTATGAAACAATTAAATTAAGCTATGAATGTGCGGTTGAGCTTGATGTCATTTTTGCAAAGGCAAGGCTTGCTTATGATATGAAAGCTTCCGAGCCAAAGTTGAATGACTGCGGAAAAATCAGGCTTAACCGGGCAAGACACCCGCTGATTGACCCGAAAAAGGTGGTTGCAACCGATATTAGGCTCGGCGGCGATTTTGATACACTGATTATCACAGGTCCCAACACGGGCGGAAAAACCGTATCCATCAAAACGATCGGACTGCTTACGCTGATGGCAATGTGCGGACTGATGCTTCCTGCGGCTGACGAAAGTGAGGTTTCTGTTTTTGAACATGTTTTTGCCGATATCGGTGACGAGCAGAGCATTGAACAGTCACTTTCCACCTTTTCGTCACACATGACCAATATCATTGACATCTGCAAAAATGTGAATGACGCAAGCCTTGTGCTGATTGACGAACTTGGCGCAGGCACCGATCCGGTTGAAGGCGCGGCGCTTGCCATGTCCATTCTTGAATGTATTCATGCAAGCGGTGCCAAAATTGCCGCAACTACCCACTATGCAGAGCTTAAAGCTTATGCGCTTTCAACGCCGGGCGTGGAAAACGGAAGCTGCGAATTCGATGTTTCAACTTTAAGCCCGACATATAGGCTTTTAATCGGCGTTCCGGGCAGATCAAACGCTTTTGCCATTTCAAAAAGGCTTGGTATGGAGGACAGCATTATTGAACGTGCCAAACAGCTTGTTTCAGACGAAAATGCTTCCTTTGAAAACACGGTTGCATCGCTTGAAGAAAGCCGACAGGAATACGAAAAGAAAAAAGAAGAAGCCGAACTTCTCATGGCACAGGCAAGGGAAGAAACCAAGAAAGCCAAAGAGTATAAAGATGGCATAGATAAACTGAGAAATGATGAACTTGAAAAAGCCAGAACACAGGCAACAAGAATTGTTGAACAGGCAAAGCGCAGCGCCTATGCGCTGATGAACGAGCTTGAAAAGCTGAAAAAAGAAAGCGAAAAAAGCCGTGATAAAACCGAAATGGCACGGCGCGCAAAACAGCTTATGAAAAAAAGCGCGGGCGAATTTGCCGACATAACCAATCCGGTTTTAGCTTCGGATGACGGCGAAGAATATGTTTTGCCAAGACCGCTTCAAGTCGGAGACAAAGTAATTCTTGCCGATATGGGTGAACGCGCGGTCATCACTGCGCTTGAAAATAAAAAAGGCGAAGTGGAAGTTCTTGCCGGAATCATGAAAATGAGAACGCCCAAAGAAAACATCAGACTTGCAAATCCCAACGAAAAAGCGGGGCCGAAAAAGAAAACGCCGCCCAAATCCGAACGCGTTTTCACGCCTGCCGACGGAGGAAAAGGCGAATGTGATCTTCGTGGTCTGAATGTGGAAGAAGCCATTGTTGAAATTGACAGGCAGATTGACTACTGCATGCGAATGGGACTCAATCAGCTTCACATCATTCACGGCAAGGGCACAGGAGCACTGCGAAAAGGAATTCATGAATATCTCAGAAAGCATAAGTTCGTCAAATCGTTTCGTCTCGGAACATTCGGCGAGGGCGAAAGCGGCGTAACCATTGCAACACTTGTGTAAAATCAATCCAAATAAAATTCGGCGTCCCGGATAAGGTTAACCTTTTTCCGGGACGCCTGTTTATGGAATTTGAAAAGGGAGGGAAGTTTCCGTTGAAATTCAGTCAAAATAAAATATAAAATTTCATCTTGCACTTATATAAGTGCAAGATAATTATAACATCTCCATACAATAAAGTCAAGAACAATGCACTAAAATAAGTGCAGAAAGGCAGACTTTATGAACTGGAATTATGAAAAGCAGATAGGTAAAAACATAAGAATAATGCGTGAGAAAAATAACATGACGCAGGATTTTCTTGCGGCTCAGATGCAGCTTCAGGGCTGTGACATCACAAGAAGCGCACTTGCAAAAATCGAAGTCGGTCAGCGCCATATTTATGTTGATGAGCTTGTTTTGTTCAAAAAGCTGCTCGGCGTCTCTTTTGAAGAGCTGACCGAAGTATAAAAAATAAAAAAATTATTGTTTAATCCTTGACAAGCGGGGTCTTTTCCTGTATAATAGCAAAGCTGTAAAGCAAAATATCTTTACACTTGAGCTTGGGAGGGATCGGTAATGGCAAAAAATCTTGAAGTTATCATGCTTTTTGATATTTACGGCGAAATGCTGACGCAAAAACAGCGTGATTTCATCAGCTATTACTATGACGATGACCTTTCGCTTGCCGAAATTGCCGAAAATGAGGGCATTACCCGTCAGGGCGTTCGTGATGCAATCAAAAGGGCGGAAAATCAGCTTTATGATTTTGAAAAGCATCTCGGCCTTAAAAAGCGTTTTGAAGAAACCAAGGCAGGTCTTGAAGAAATTCTCGAGATGACAAAAATCATCAAAGAAATCAATCTCAACACGGTTCTTTCCCGTGAAATCAACGATGCGGTAACAAGAATTGACGTTATTGCACAAATGCTCAGTGAATAAAAAAGTAAAACCGGAATTACAAAAGATTCTCAGATAAAGGAGTGATTGCATTGGCATTTGAAGGCCTTTCGGAAAGACTTGAAGCCGCTTTCAAAAAGCTGAAAAGCAAAGGCGCTCTGACCGAAAAAGATGTTAAAGAAGCCATGCGAGAGGTTCGTCTTGCTCTTCTTGAAGCAGATGTTAACTATAAAGTCGCAAAAGATTTCACCGCAAAGGTAACCGAACGCGCTGTCGGCGAAAAGGTTATGGAAAGCCTTACTCCGTCGCAGATGGTTATTAAAATTGTCAACGAAGAGCTCACGGCTCTCATGGGCGGAACAAAGGCAAGGCTTGCCGTTGCAAATCACCCGCCGACAATTGTTATGATGTGCGGACTTCAGGGCTCCGGTAAAACAACCCACAGTGCAAAGCTTGCGCTGATGCTCAAAAATCAAGGTCACAGACCGCTTCTTGCCGCCTGCGACGTCTATCGTCCCGCTGCAATCAAACAGCTTCAGGTTGTCGGTGAAAAAGCTGGTGTGCCCGTTTTTGAAATGGGTCAGATTGATCCCGTTGAAATTGCTCAAAAGGCTGTTGCGCACGCAAGAGATCAGGGCTATGACTATGTTTTTCTTGACACAGCCGGCCGACTTCATGTTGACGAACAGCTCATGAATGAGCTGAAAAACATAAAAAGCACGGTGAAGCCTCATGAAATTCTGCTTGTTGTCGATTCCATGACCGGTCAGGACGCCGTTAACGTTGCAACGTCATTTGATGAAGCACTCGGAATTGACGGTCTGATTCTCACAAAGCTTGACGGTGACACAAGAGGCGGCGCCGCACTTTCGGCAAGAGCCGTAACCGGCAAGCCGATCAAATTTGTCGGAACCGGTGAAAAACTCGGCGATTTGGACGTATTTCACCCCGACAGAATGGCTTCAAGAATTCTCGGAATGGGCGATATGCTCTCTTTGATTGAAAAGGCAGAGCAGGAACTCGACGAGAAAAAAGCGATTGAGCTTGAAAAGAAGCTTCGCAAAAACAAGTTTGATCTGAATGACTTGCTTGATCAGCTTCAGCAAATGAGAAAGATGGGCTCCATCAAAGATCTTCTCAAAATGATTCCCGGAATCGGACGCAAGGTTGACGAAATTGAAGTTGATGAAAAGCAGTTCGACCGTATGCAGGCAATCATTTATTCCATGACGCCGAAAGAAAGAAAAAAGCCCGACATCATCAATCCTTCAAGAAAAAGAAGAATTGCGGCAGGCTGCGGTATGCAGGTTGAAGATGTTAACAGGCTTCTTGCTCAGTACAGACAAATGCAGAAAATGTTCAAGCAATTCGGCGGCAAAAGCTCAAAGAAAATGCGCAAACGCATGATGAATATGCCGGGCATGGGTCAGATGAACGGCATGGGAGGCAATGGCGGCTTCCCGATGATGTAATAAAAAACACGCAGATAAATTTACGCAAAAGCGTGTTTCAATATAATTTATAAAACATATTTTTGGAGGTAACAAAAATGGCAGTAAAAATCAGACTTCGCCGTATGGGCGCAAAAAAGGCACCGTTTTATCGTGTTGTGGTTGCCGATTCAAGATATCCGCGTGACGGACGTTTCATCGAGGAGATCGGATATTTCAATCCGATGACCGATCCCGCAGATATTAAGATTGACGCTGAAAAGGCACAGAAGTGGATTGCAAACGGCGCTCAGCCCACAGACACCGTTAAGGCTCTTCTTAAAAAGTGCGACATCATTAAATAATTTTGGGAGGTACTCACCTTGAAAGAGTTACTTGCTTCAATAGCCAAGGGCCTTGTTGAACAGCCCGATAAAGTAACTGTTGAGGTTGACGACATTAACGAAGAAGACGTTGTTGTTTACCATCTTCACGTTGCTCCCGACGACATGGGCAGAGTAATCGGTAAGCAGGGCAAAATTGCCAAGGCTATCAGAACTGTAATGCGCGCAACCGCCAACAGAAACGATTCGAAAATTTCGGTTGAAATTGACTGAATCCATAAATTCTTGCTGCTTCTTAACGGAAGCAGCATATTTTTTTGCCGCTTTTTGTGATAAAACTTGCTTAAATTCGCTTTGTGTGGTATGATTTGTAATAATATAGATGAAAGATTAATTTTGAAAGGGGATAATAAAATTGAAATCTATTCTGACAATTATTTTATGCTTTTTTCTTGAACTATCCGCACTTTTCGGTGGAACTTCGGGAACGGCAACACCCACGGACAGTGAAGCGGCACTTTATGATGACAACGAAATTGTCAGCGTAATTGTTGAACTGGACACCGCTTCGCTTCTTGACGGCATAAAAAACTCATCGCAAAGAAAACAAGTTGTTGAAAATTTTCTTGAAAGTGAAAGCTATGAAAAAATCGTTTCGGCGCAGGAAACCGTCAAAGAGCTTATAAAAGAAAGCTTTTCGGCGGCAGATTTTGAAAACTCATTTTCATACAGCTTCATTGCCGACGGTTTTTCTCTTGAAATTCCGTATAAATATGTTGATGATCTGGAAAGAATCAAAGGTGTAAAAAGTGTAAATATCTGCACGTCTTTTGCACAGCCCGATGATGTTTCGGAAGCTGACGGTGACAAGGCAAACCTTGAAACGGCAGGTATGTTCACAGGTGTTCCCGAAGCACAGCAGCTCGGTTATACCGGCAAAGGCATGGTTGTTGCCGTTCTGGACGCCGGTTTTGAGCTTTCTCATGAAGCATTTGATTTTCAGGTT
The DNA here is from genome assembly GCA_051893965.1 of Acutalibacteraceae bacterium. Lineage (GTDB taxonomy): Bacteria > Bacillota > Clostridia > Oscillospirales > Acutalibacteraceae > UBA6857. The sequence goes on along the minus strand of JBJFHW010000194.1, from coordinate 2,277 downwards.
GAAAATCCGCGTCTTAGCAAAAAAGATATTAATGTGATGACAACCTTTAAGGCGCTTAACACAATTGTTCCGCGCTGGGGAGCAAACTATTATTCACAAAAAATTCCCTATAAATGGGATTATGCTGAAGTTGACAAATCCGTTGAAAACAGCAATTCCGGTCACGGAACGCATGTTGCCGGAATCATTGCAGGAAAGAGTGAAACAATCACCGGTGTTGCACCCGATGCACAGCTTCTTTGTATGAAAGTTTTCGGTGATGAAAAAAATTCGCTTGCAAAAGAAGAAGTCACCCTTGCCGCACTTGACGATGCGGTAAAACTCGGCGCCGATATTGTCAACATGAGTCTCGGAAGCGCTTCGGGTCAGGATCCCGACAACATTTTTACCGCTGATGTGATCAGAAAGCTTGAAAAGGCAGGTATTGCGGTCATCTGCTCTGCAGGCAATGAAGCAAGCACGGGCAGATATGACTCCACACCCGGTTCAACAACCGTCAGCGCCGATCTGTTCGATTACGGAACGGTCGGTTCACCGTCAAGCTATAGCTGGTGTATGTCTGTTGCCTCCTCTGCGGTATATTCAAGAACATCTTCCTATTCTGAAGCAATCAATGTTCCGGGCGTTGGCTCAGCTGAAATTTCCTCGTTTTCAGCATGGGGAACAACTGCCGATATGAAGCTGAAACCCGAAATCACGGCTCCCGGCAGCAATATTCTTTCAAGCGTGCCCGGAAACAGCTATGAATATTACAGCGGAACTTCAATGGCAGCGCCTTACTATGCAGGCTCAGTCGCTCTTATCAAGCAATACATTTCAGAAAAATATCCCTCTGTTTCAAAGAAGGATTCTTCCGAGCTGATTAACAGTATCCTGATGAGCACGGCAACCGTGTTCAGAGGTTATGCTCAGCCGACTTATTATTCGCCCAGACGACAGGGCGCAGGTCTTGTTAATATTCAGAATGCACTTGCAACCAAAGCATATCTTACAACAACGGATAACAACAGACCGAAGCTTGAACTCGGTGAAGACGCCGACGGAACGCTTGAAATGTCGTTTGTTGTTCACAATATGTCCTCAGATGCACTTAATTATAAAATCAGACTTGCCGCTTTGACCGACAGCTACAAAATCTCAAACGGTAAATACATAAACACGCTGACAGCGAAAAAGCTTTATGAAAACAGTCAGTACAGCGTGGAATATACAAACGGTGTTTCAGAGGACGGAACCGTGCGCGTTGAGCCGAATTCTACGGCAACAGTTTCACTGAAAATCACATTTTCTCAAAGTCTTCTTCAATCACAGCAAGAAGCTTTCAAAAATGGATTCTTCCTTGATGGCTTTGTTTTCCTTGAAAGCGAAGAGGAACCGGATTTGTCTTTGCCGTATATGGCATTTTACGGTGACTGGGAAACCGAAATGCTTTTTGATAACACCATGTATGACAGCGAACCGTCTTATCTCGGTAAGAGGTGGGGTCTCATGGTAACGGACGGAAAGAGCTATTATCCGCTCGGAGCCAATGCTTTTGAAGAGGAAGACGAATACGGCATTGACACCAAATATTGCGCGTATTCCGAAAAAGCACTTGCAAGCAAGCTGAAAAATCCATATGTAACAGCAAGCGTCGGACTTCTTCGCAACGGAAAGAGAATGGATTTCAACTTGTTCAGTCAAGCGGGAATTTTCAGATACTGCGGTTCCACCTTGTTCGATTACACGAGAAAAACCTATGATCCTGACAAAGCAAACATCGGAAAGCTTTGGGGAGGCGGCGGACTGATCAACGGCAACGGCTATGTCTATAAGGTTTCCACAACGCCTGCCAATTATCCGGGCTCAAGAACAACCGTAGAATTTCCGTTTGTTGTTGACAATAATGCGGCAAAAATTGAAAGCTGCACCTATGAAAAGGTCGGCGATGATAATATCCTCAGAATCAGGATCAGCGATAATCGCTATGTCATGGGCTTTGAGGTGTTCACGCAGAACGATCAATCCGTTGCAAAGGTTTCGTTTAAGAACATTGATCCGGTTGACGGAACCTATGAATATGAACTGAATGTCAGTGAAAAAGCAGGCAGAAAATTCAGTGCTCAGTCACTTGAAAGTCTGAAGCTTTATGTTCTTGACTATGCTTATAACGAAACTTTCGGCGAAATTTCGCTTTCACAGTCACAGCCGGAGCCATTGGAAGCTCAAAACGCCCTTTCAAACGGCATAACGGCATATAACTTTGATTCTGCTAATGAAATGATACTTGTTCAGGCA
>JBJFHW010000193.1:0-2656 GCA_051893965.1 Acutalibacteraceae bacterium | reverse complement strand
GCCGAGCGATACGGGACGGACACCCGGACCGTACACAAGAAGCGGAATATACTCTCGCGAATGATCTGTGCTTTCTGTCAGCGGATCACAGCCATGATCGGCAGTAATCATAACAATATCATCCTCTTTCATTTCGTTCAAAAATGAACCGAGCCAGCTGTCAAATTCAGAAATTGCTTTTGCATAGCCGACAGCATCATTTCTATGACCGTAAAGCATATCAAAATCAACAAGATTTGTAAAACAAAGTCCGGTAAAATCTGTTTTTGCAAATTGGGAAGTCAACCGCATGCCATCTTTGTTTGAAACAGTCGGATTGGCTTTTTTGAGCCCCTTTCCGGCAAAAATATCATAAATTTTACCCACCGGCAGAACATCAAAGTCGTTTTTTGAAAGAATATCAAGAAGCGTATCTCCGGGCGGCTCCAAAGCAAAATCATGCCTTCCGCTTGTTCTTTTAAAATTCGGATAGGTTCCGTCAAAAGGTCTTGCAATCACACGCCCGACAGCATTTTCGCCGCAGAGGATTTTTCTTGCTTCTTTGCAGTATTCATAAAGCTGTTCTCTCGGAACAATGCTTTCATGCGCGGCAATCTGAAATACGCTGTCAGCAGAAGTATAAACAATCAGTTTGCCTGTTTCAAGATGTTCTCTGCCGTAATCTGCAATCACCTGCGTTCCGGAATAAGGCTTATTGCATAGCACGCCCCTTGCAGTTGCTTTTTCAAACTTTTCAATAATCTCTTTCGGAAACCCGTTCGGATAAGTCGGCATGGCTCTTTCGCTTATGAGACCGCAGATTTCCAGATGTCCCGTTGTGGTGTCTTTTCCCTTTGAAGCTTCTTTTAATCTTCCGAAAGCACCGAGCGGGTGGGGATAAGATGGTGTATAATCGTTACCATCAATGTTCAAAATTCCTGCTTTTTCAAGATTCGGAGCAAAAAACTCCTTTTGCAAAAAGCATGAGCGTAAAGTGTTGCTGCCCTCATCGCCGTAATTTGCCGCATCAGGTAAAGCACCGATTCCGAAGCTGTCAAGAACAATCAGAAAAACACGTTTAATTTTCATGAATATCACTTTCCATTTCTACGGCAGTATCAAGTGCGATTTTAACCATGTCAGTAAATGTATTTTGCCTTTCTTCGGCACTACAGCCCGGGCATCCCTCCTGAAGCGGCAAATCCGAAACCGTGCAAATTGCAAGCGCTTTCTTTTTCAGCTTCATGGCAGTAAGATAGAGTCCTGCTGCTTCCATTTCAACAGCAAGCGAACCGATTGCCGCCCATTTTTTGTTGTTCTCTTCATCTGCGTCATAAAAAGTGTCCGAAGAATAAAGATTGCCGACTTTCATCTCAATTCCAAGTTTTTTCGCACAGTTAACAGCAGCCGAAAGCAGTTCAAAAGAGCAGGTGGGTGCAATCTGACCGTTCACATCAAATTGTTTTGCAAAGGCGGAATTTGTGTTTGCTCCGATTCCGGCAACGATGTCGCGAAGCTTGATTTCGTCGGAAAGTCCGCCTGCGGAACCGATTCTGATGATGTTTTCAACATCGAAAAATGAATACAGCTCGTGAGAATAAATCCCGATAGACGGTATGCCCATGCCGCTCGCCATAACGGAAACCTTGTGGTTTTTATAATATCCCGTATAGCCCTGAATGGAGCGGACATTATTAATCAGAACCGCGTTGTCAAGAAAATTTTCCGCAATCATTTTTGCACGAAGCGGATCGCCGGGCATCAGAACGGTTTTTGCAAAACCGATTTCATCGCGTAAATTAATATGCGGTGTGTTTATCATAATATTTCATCTCCTTAATGAGTTTCATTTTTGATAAGTTTAACAATTCTGCTTGTTCCGAGTCTTGAAGCGCCGAGATTTATCATATCTTCGGCGTCTTTCAGACTTGAAATGCCGCCTGCCGCTTTAATTTTAACAGGGGATTCAACATATTGAGAAAACAGCTGAATATCTTCTCTTGTTGCGCCGCCCGTTGAAAATCCGGTAGATGTTTTGATAAAATCCGCACCTGATTCGGATACAATTTTGCACATTTTGATTTTTTCCTCTTCGGTCAGAAGGCAGGTTTCGATTATAACCTTTAATACTTTTTCGCCACATACTTTTTTTACGGCTTTGATTTCATTTAATAAATCGTCATACCTTTTTTCCTTGAGCATTCCGATGTTGATTACCATATCAATTTCATCTGCACCGTTTTCAATTGCATCTTTTGCTTCAAAGCATTTAACCGCGGTGGTGTTGTAGCCATTCGGGAAGCCGATAACCGTGCATATTTTGATTTTGTCGCCGACATATTCCTTTGCTGTCTTAACATATGACGGTGCAATGCAAACGCTTGCACAACCGTATTTTATTGCATCTTTGCATACCTGTTTGATTTCATCACTGACGGCAGTGACAGAAAGCAGTGTGTGATCAACCTTTGAAAGTATTTTTTGTATTTCCATTTGTTTTCTCCTTTGCATTTTGTTCAATTCATATTTTATATTTATATATTGAAAAAGTCAATTATGGCGGCTTATTCTTTTATTTTACTCAAAATTATTGTAAATTATCTTAAAATGGTATATATTTATAAAGTAAAAAGCGGCTATGGTTGCCGCATTAAGAAGGAGAAACATTATGGAAAGC
>JBJFHW010000192.1:0-2663 GCA_051893965.1 Acutalibacteraceae bacterium | reverse complement strand
TATAACCTTATATACACTGCCGACTGCACCGGAGCCTGCTTTAGTCACTGAGTGAACAGCCAAGCCTAAATGCTCTTTTACGACAGAGTGAATCAGATTAAAATCATCTTTCATAAAAAAACCAAGCGATACAGAATATGATTGAATGGTAATATTCTGTATCGCTGCCTTTCAAATTATTTTCAATATCCAAGCAACTGTTATATATCAATAAAAATAACCTCGTTGCCGAAAAAGTTGATAAATTTCATCAAATCATCAAATTTCAGCCAGACAAAAGCTGTGCAGTCATTTGGATGAAAACCGATCAATCTGTTCGTCTTTTTCAAATCGCTGTCAAGCACAACTTTCACTTCATGTTCTTTGTCGTTGATGATTCCGAACGGTGATACTTCCCCACTTTTTAAGCCGAGATATTTCATCAGTCTTTCATCGGAACCGAAGCTCAACCGTGAAGAGCCAAGCTGAGGTTTCAGTTCTCCTTGAATATCGGGGTGCTTATCTTTCAGCATGGAAACAACATAGTGTATCTTTCCGTTTGCGTTTCTTAAAAAAAGATTTTTGCAAACCTCGCCGTCGGTAAAAATTCCGAGCTTATCCATATCTTCAATTGTGTGCACGGCCTCATGGTTAATCAGCTTATATTCAATGCCAAGTGAATCGAGAACACTTAAGACCTTTTCTTTTTCGTCCATAATATCCAACACTTTCTCAGCTTTGTTTTGTATAGGTTGAAATCTCGGAATCTTCAAGATTGGTAAGTGTCAGGGTGTTTCCGTTTATACTATAGGTATATTTTTGTGTAATTGTTTTTGAATAGATTGAAACGGTTATCGTAAGATTATTGCCGTCAATTGTGTAATTGCCTTTGAAAGAACCGTTTATGGGCATATTCAAGACCGGAACCGTCAGGTTGACATAAGTTACTTCAACAACACCGTTTTCCTTAAATTCATAGCCGCTCATGCCGCTGCTGTCGCTCCATTTTCCGAGAAGTGAAGATGTACCCGATACCGACGGTGTGCTTCGAACAAAAATGGTTGTGTTTCCGCGCGAATCTTTCAGACTCATTGAGTTATCCGAAACCGAATAGGTGTATTCTTCCGTAACCTGCTGAGACAAAACAGTATATTGAATAGTTAAGTTCTCGCCGTTTAATATGAATACGCCGTCACATTTTCCGGTATAAGTCTGACCGAGTACAGTTGCACTTGAAAACTCAAGATTAACAATGCCGGTCTGATTAAATGTATATTTTATGCTTGCGTCACCGTTTTGCCATGAGCCGTAAATCGTTCCGGCTTCAGCTGAACCTGACTGTGAAGAAGTTTCTTCTTCGGCAGAAACGCGTTCATAAGTTGAAGTTTCATTATCTTCTTTGTTAATAAGTGTCAAAGTGTTATTTTCAACGCTTACAGTAAAATTATTGGTAATTGTTTTCTTATAGATTGAAAAATTGACCGTAAGATCGTTACCGACTAAAGTATAAGAGCCGTTTGCACTGCCGTTTATCGGGAAATTCACAACCGGCACAGTAAGATTAACATAAGTTACCGTTACCATACCGTCTGCTTTAAATTCATAGCCGCTCATGTTTGCACTGTCCATCCACTTCCCCAGAATTTTTTGGGAAAGTTCCTGAGCATTACCGGCAAAATCGGTTGTCGGTTGTGAAGCATTGGATTCAGATGCCTCTGCAGATGGATTACTGTTCTGTGCGCTATCCGAAACCTCTGAAGCGTCAGATAACCCCGCCGAAACAGAAGGTGCATTTTCGTTGTTTTCTCTTCTTCTTGAAACGCAGACAACAGCGGTGATTACAATGCAAACTGCAAGAACTGCGCTGATTACTGAAAGCATAATTTTTGTACTTTTCGTCATATCGGTTGCCCTGCGCCGCAATATTTACGACGCTCCTTTCGTTTAAGTGAAAAGGGCTGAATCAACAGAAACAGCCCCGATTGTTTTTCAACAATAATAAATTTCGTCTGAAACACCAAAACAGTTAACAGTATTTAAAAGAAACTGTTTCAATGTTATGCAACAACTCCCGTTGTGCCGGAAACTGCTGAAGCAGCGGCGGTTGTTGTTGCTGCAACTGTTGCAGATGAAGTTGAATTTCTCAGCAATGTTTTGGTCGAACCGTCTTCTGTGTTTGTCATGGTAAGCGTATCGCCGTCAACTGTGAAACTATATTTTTCTGTCATTGAAATGTTAAGTACTGTATAGGTGATTGTGACATAGTAAATTCCGTCTTCGCCTTTTTCAACAAGATATTTGCCTTCGGGAGCAGCGGTGATTTTTTTGCCGAGCAGTTCCGTGTCTGCATAAACAATTTTACAAATGTTGTCATCCATAAAGTCATATCCGACAAGTCCTGTTGAATCTCTCCATGAACCTTTCAATTTGCTTTCAGGTGTGCAGCCGGTGAACAGGGCTAAAACAAGGCAGAGAGCAATTGCTATTGCTGAGATTTTTTTTAATGTTGACATAATAATTCTCCTAACTTGGCTTTGACAAATATTTTTTCTGCCATTGCCATTTTGTGACTGTATTATAACATAAGAAATTCTATTTGTAAAGTACCCAAAATAAACAGTAATGAAAGAAATGTAGGTTTACAATAGATGTGTTACAAAAGTTCAAAAAATAAAGACGAAAGG
>JBJFHW010000191.1:0-12645 GCA_051893965.1 Acutalibacteraceae bacterium | reverse complement strand
ATCTGATAATGAAGCTTTGTGCCATAGCCTTTATGCCGGGCGAATTGATACTGCGGATATTTTTTGTCAAGCTCAAGCATATATCGGTCCCTTGTCACCTTGGCAAGAATGGAAGCGGCAGCAATCGAAATGCACTTTGCATCGCCCTTTATGATGGTTCTTTCTTCCATTTCAAGGCCGGGTTTGCCGTTACCGTCAATCAACGCAATGTCAGGTTTCACTTTCAGCGATGAAACAGCGTTTCTCATGGCCAAAAAGGTTGCCTGCAAAATGTTAATTTCGTCAATTGTTTTTGCGTCTGTCATGGAAACACTGTATGCAATTGCCTTGGAAATTATCACATCATAAAGCGCTTCCCTCTTTTTTTCGCTGAGCTTTTTTGAATCGTTGATTCCTTCAATTTCGCAGTCAAGCGGAAGAATAACCGCCGCCGCGCAAACAGGTCCGCACAAAGGGCCTCTTCCGGCTTCGTCAATTCCGCAGACCGTTTGAAAGCCCTCGCTTAAAGCCTGTTTTTCATATTCATAGGTCATTTTGAACCGTCCTTTATAATTTGAGCACATGTGTTGCAGGTGCCAAAAAAATCTTTTTATTATACAAACAGCGGCAGAAACTGCCGCTGTGATTGATTTTTGCTTTTCTCAGATAATTTTGCAGAAATTGAAAACCGATTCCGGAATTTCTTCTTTATCGGCAGAAACCGTAAAGATGAAATGCTTATCAAGGTCTTCGCTGAGGTTATAAACCGCGTCAAGGAAAGCGGCAAGCTTGTTGTAATCTCTTCCGCCGATTTTGAGTGTTGCATCAACAAGAATGTCGGTAATATCATGGTCGCCTGCGCAAAGACCTGCAAGCAAGCCGTAAAAAGCATCATAGCCTTTGATCTTGTAATCATCGGCGGCAACAAGCCTTGCACGGTGATCAACATCAAAAGTGAGCTTTGTTTTTTCTTCAACACAAACAACATTGCCCTTTGACTGTTCAATTGCATCGTTAACGCAAGCGATAAGACGTTTTGTTTTTCCTGATCCCTTGTGTCCTAAAATAAGAGAAATCATTATATATTTCCTCCTTGAATTTATTTTTCCACTTCTGTGGTTTTTTACATCATTATTATATCACAGACCGAGACGTACTTCAAGTGCTTCTTTTTCTTTTTCGTATCCCGGTTTGCCCAAAAGTGCGAACATATTTTTCTTATAGCTTTCAACACCCGGCTGATCAAACGGATTGACGCCGAGAACATAACCGGAAACCGCACATGCCTTTTCAAGGAAATAAATGAGATAACCGAGATTTTCCTCGTCCATTTTTTCACAAGTCAGAACAAGATTCGGAACACCGCCGTCGTTATGAGCAAGAACCGTGCCTTCGAATGCCTTGCGGTTAACAAAGGACATGGATTTGCCGGCAAGGAAGTTCAGTCCGTCAACATTTTCGCTGTCTTCTTTGATAATAAATTCACGCTTGGGCTTATCAAAGTTGATAACCGTTTCAAACATAATTCTTTCGCCTTGCTGAATATACTGACCGAGAGAATGAAGATCCGTTGAAAAAACTGCCGAAGTCGGGAAAAGTCCCTTGCCGTCTTTTCCCTCGCTTTCGCCGAAAAGCTGTTTGATCCATTCATTCATCATGGTAAAGCACGGCTCATAGCTGACAAACATTTCGGTGCATTTGCCTTTGTTATAAAGCGCATTGCGGATGGCAACATATTTATAGCAGTCGTTTTCGTCAATGCAAGTGCTCATGAGCTCTTCTCTTGCTTTTGCAGCACCGGACATGAGCGCATCAATATCAATTCCTGCCGCGGCAATCGGAAGAAGTCCGACAGCGGTCAGAACCGAATATCTTCCGCCGACTTCATCGGGAACAACAAACGTTTCATAGCCCTCTTTGTCGGCAAAGGATTTGAGTGTTCCTCTTGCCTTATCGGTGGTTGCAAAAATTCTTTCTTTTGCGCCCTCTTTGCCGTATTTTTCAATCAGGAGTTCTCTGAAAACTCTGAATGCAATGGCAGGCTCTGTTGTTGTACCTGATTTTGAAATGACATTCACGCTGAAATCCTTGCCGTCACAAAGTTCAACCAACTCGCTGAGCGAAGAAGAACTGATGGTGTTGCCTGCAAAATAAATTGCGGGAGTATCCTTGCGAAGATCGTTATAGTTTTGAGACTTGATAAATTCAATAACGGCTCTTGCGCCGAGATAGGAACCGCCGATTCCGATGACAATCAGAATATCGCTGTTGCTTTGAATTTTTTTTGCGGCCTTTTTGATTCTTTCAAACTCTTCTTTGTCATAATCTACGGGAAGATCAACCCAGCCCGTAAAATCACTGCCGGCACCTGTTTTTTCATGCAAAGCGGTGTGCGCCTTTGTAATTTTATCCTGATATGATTTTATTTCCTGTTCAGTAACAAAGCCTGAAACATATTTATCCGTTAATTTTGTTGACATAGCCATAACTCCTTTTTACAATGCTGAACATACAGAATTATACATTCTTCCGATGAACATATTATTTCGTATTTTAATACAAATACACACTTTTGTCAACAAAAAACGAAGAAAATAGGTACATATATTTTAATGCGCCAAAATTATCAGCCGTTTTTTAAGCTGTTTTCAGCGAAAGCGCCGACAAAAGTCTTTTCATCACATCGGAAATTTTTAGTTTTCTGACCGCATAAGGCGCATAGATTTTATATTTTCCGATTTCCTCACCGTCTGCCTGAAAGCTGACAAAGCCGAGCGTCTGCCCCTCTTCAACAGGTGCCTGCACATCGGTTGAAAGATCAATCTGCGTTTGAATTTTGCTTTTTGTTCCGCTTTTTAAGGTGATCGGTTTAATCTGTTCGACCTCAGGCGTAATTTCGCTTTCAATGCCTTTGATAATGTTTACTTTGGTAATTAAGCTTCTGTCAAGTTCGGGCGTGACGGTTTCATAGTTTGCAAAGCCCCAGTCAAGCATGGCTTTTGCGCTTTCAAAACGGTTGGTTCCGCTGGAGCTTCCGAGAACAACCGCAATCAGATGCAGTCCGTTTCGCTGTGCACTTGCTGAAATGCAGTGTCCGGCTTTATTGGTTGTTCCGGTTTTCAGTCCCGTTGTACCTTTGTAAAACCGAACAAGCTTGTTCGTATTGACAAGTTCGGTTGCACCGTCGCGAAGCGAATCCATCCAAACGGTTGAATAGGTCGTTATGCGCTCATGACTTAAAAGCTCTTTTGACATAATGGCAATGTCATATGCACTGGTTAAATGCTCGTCGGTGTCATCGTCAAGACCGGTGCAGTTGACAAAATTTGTGTCGTTCATGGAAAGCTCTTTTGCTTTGTCGTTCATCATTTTAACAATTCCCGCTTCGCTTCCGGCGATATATTCGCCCAAAGCCGTGCAGGCATCGTTTGCGCTTGAAATAACCGCCGCACGAAGAAGCTCGTCAACGGTCATCTGTTCGCCCTCTTTCAGCCAGATTTGCGATCCTCCCTTTGCCGCCGCTTCGGCGCTTGCCGTCACCTTGTCTTCAAGAGAAATTTTTCCGCTGTCAAGTGCTTCCATAACAAGAAGAATCGGCATAATTTTTGTTACCGATGCAGGAAACAGCCTTTCATGCTCATTTTTTGAAAACAGCACTTCACCTGTGGAAGCGTCCATAAGAAGACAGGCTTTTGCGTCCACCTTGATTGGCGCATCATCGTTTACGGCAAGAGACGGCAGTGAAAATAAAAACATAAAAAGTATCGCAAAAGCGAATGTTACTGTTCTTTTCAAGTTAATCACCTCTACAAAATGTTTATGCGGCAAAAAGAAAATTAAAACAAAGATATTGAATAAAACCGCACTTTGATTTATAATAGTGATTACTTTTATTTTGAGGTTACGTTTATGAAAGTTGCTTTTTACACGCTCGGCTGCAAGGTCAACCAATATGAAAGTCAGGCAATGAGCGAAGTGCTCAGAAAAAACGGCTATGAAATTGTTGACAGCAAAGAGGACGCCGATATTTATATTGTCAATTCCTGCACGGTTACTGCCTCTGCCGACCAGAAAACAAGGCAGGCGGTCAGAAAATTCAAGCGCACACACCCGCAGTCCATTGTTGTTCTGACCGGCTGTATGCCGCAGGCTTATCCCGACAACGCAAATGAGCTGATCGAAGCCGATATTGTGACGGGAAACAAAAGCAATTCCAAGCTTGTTGATATGCTCGATACCTATACAAAGTTCGGAAAACGAATAGTCAATATAAGCCGACACGAAAAAGGTGAAAGCTTTTCGGGCGGCGCAATCACCTCTTTTGACGATAGAACAAGAGCTTATGTTAAAATTCAGGACGGCTGCAACCGATATTGTTCCTATTGCATTATACCGACCTCGAGAGGTCCGGTTCGTTCAAAGCCGCTTTGCCGCATCAAAAAGGAAATTGAAGAAATTGCCGAAAACGGTTACAGCGAAGTGGTTCTTGTCGGAATCAATCTTTCTTCCTACGGACTTGACAGCGGCGAAAGTTTTCCCGAAGCCGTTAAGTGTGCCTGCGATGTTCCCGGCATCAAACGGGTTCGCTTAGGCTCACTCGAACCGGATCATATGAACGATGAAGTGATTGAAAGCCTTGCACAAAACGAAAAGCTTTGCCCGCAATTTCACATTTCGCTTCAAAGCGGCTGTGACAAAACGCTCAAAGCCATGAACAGGCACTATACCGCAGACGAATACAGAATGCTTTGCCAAAAGCTTCGAAGCACATTCAAAGACTGCACACTGACAACCGATGTTATGGTCGGCTTTGCAGGAGAAACACAGGAAGATTTTGAAGAAAGCCTTGCTTTTGTCAAAGAAATCGGCTTTGAAAAGGTTCATGTTTTCCCCTATTCCGTACGCACCGGCACAAGAGCCGAAAAAATGGGCGGACAGATTGAAAAAAAGGTGAAAGAAGAACGCTGTCATCTAATGCTTGAAGAGGCGCAGAAAATCAGAAACGAATTTTTCAAAAAGCAAATCGGCAAAACCGTCAGCGTGCTTTTTGAAAGCAAAACCGTTTCGGGCTTTCACTGCGGACACACGGCAAACTATACTCCGGTAAAAATCAAATCGCCGCTTATCACTTGCGGCGACATCAGAGATGTTAAGATAACCGGGGTTTCGGACGATGATTTTTGCATCGGGGAAAGCGTTTAATTCAGTTTGGAGTTTGGAGTGTGGAGTGTGGAGTTATTTTAATTTCTGCCGAAAATCTTAACAGAGTTCCTGATTATTAAACTGTAAAATGATACCTTTTTATGATTGCGCATCATTTTAACCGTTAGCATTATTTTCTGCTTTGTGCGGACATATCACGGTGTCCCTACTGCACAAACATCAAAAAGGAGTTAACTCCACACTCCACACTCCACACTGATAAAACTCCACACTGATAAAACTTCACACTGATAAAACTCCACACTGATAAAACTTCACACTGATAAAACTTCAAACTAAAATAATGCGTATCTGAAATTTCATCATTTATTAAACAAAATAATCGGTCTTGTCTGCTCAAGGGCACAAGGCCTTATTTTTTTTGAAAATAAAGCATATAAGTCGCTTGCCCGACATTCCGTTTGATAAACTTCGTTTGCAAAGGAAGACAGGTTTTTCAGATCCGAATGTTTTGTCACAACCGGAATTTGTTTTTGGCAGGCGGCAAGAATTTCAAAGCCTTTTTGATTTGCGGCAAGAATTCTTATAAACGGCGGTTTTTCCCGGGAAATTTCGGGTGGAATTTTCAGAAAGGTTCTCAAAACCGTTCTTCTTACCTTTGACATCGTGACATTTTTGGTTTTGGCTTTTTCAAAAAGTTCTTCAAGCGAAACACTGCTTTGCACGGCATTATATATTCTTTCTGCAAGCCCTCTGTCGTCATCGGTATAAAGAAAGAATTCCTCTTTTTCCATTATGCGCAAAGAGGAAAGAATGGCCCTTTCGCCGTTTTCAAGTCGGCACGGCGCAAAACCTTCGCTCATCAAAGACTTGATTTTTTCAAAGCAGCATTCGGGCATAAACGGCTTCGCTTTTTCAAAATCATCTAAATTACGGATTGCTCCTGCGCTTAAAAAGCTTTCAACGCTTTTTTCTTCATCGTGGCCTGCGCCTTTTCTTTGGCAGGCAAAAATTTCTGCATCGAAGTTTAGCTTTTCAAGCGCCTTGATGTATTCGATGGCAAGCGTGCTGTTCGGTGAAGACAAGACATCTGCGGTTTCTTTACCGTAAAAAGCGCTTATTATCTCAAAAAGTGCGGCAGGATAGGACAAACCGCTTTTTATTTTTTCTTTTATGGCTGCTGAGACTTTCTCATCTTGCGAAGCTTTTGCGGCTTTTTTTAACAGTGAAACATCGGAAATCTCACTTCCGAAAGAAAGCATATCAATATCAAGTGCCGATAAAATCGAAACGGCACCGAAAGCGAAATTCTGCGCACTGTCGCAGCTCCACGCGGTCGGGAGCAAAACTACCAGATCGGCGCCGCATTCAAGCGCAACCTGCGCCCTCGACCATTTATCGGCAAAAGCGCAGTCTCCGCGCTGAACAAAATTTCCGCTCATCACGCAGACAATGTGCGTTGCGCCGTTCTTTCGGGTTTGTTCAATCTGATAAACATGACCGTTGTGCATGGGATTATATTCGCAGACGATTCCTGCAATTTTCATAGTCTCACCCTTTGATCAAAGCTTTTTGGTTTTTGCTTTTGACGCTTTACTGATTGAATTGGAAGATAGCGATGCGCTTTTATATGCAATACCGTATTTGCAGGAAGTGACGGTGTTGTTCTTGACAGTCGGCTTTTTGGCAAGCTTCAAAATATATATTCCGTATTCACTGCAGTTTTTGATTTTGTTTGAAGCAATCTGGGTTGTTTTTGATTTTGAACTCTTGACAACAATTCCGCTTGAACATTTGACAGAAAGATTTTTGCTCTTGCTTTTTGTTTTGCAGTTGATTTCATTTGAGTTGATTTTTTCCGCCGATGCGCTGTCTGAAACAATGATTGCGCTGACCGAAGCAGATGCAATATCAATCAGATTTTTACTGACATTTGAAGCGCTCGCCTGCTTGTTGAGATTGATTGCCGTACCTTTCGGCGCGTAGATATAGTTTGCATAAACATTTGTATAAACGGTTTTTCCCGTCAGATATACTGCACTGCTTTTTGAAGAATAGATATTGTTGCTTTTTATGTTACTTCCGCTGCTGTCAGCGATATAAATTCCTGTTTTCGGGGAAGAAACGGTGTTTGACACAACCTCAACTTTTTTGCTCGAAGAATAAACATAAATTCCGTTTGTGCCGCATGAGGTGATGCTGTTCTTCTCAATATTTCCGGTGGAAACCGTTTTGAACATTACCGCATTTTGTGACGGTGCACTGATGCTGTTAGAAAGCACGGTAACTTTGCTTGAAGATACGGCTGAAACGGCGTTGACAAGTTTTTTCTTGGTATTGGTTATCTTGTTGCCCGAAACGGTTATACTGCTGCCTGAATTGACAGAAATTGCATCGCCCTTGGGTGAATCAATCGTGTTTGACTCAGCTTGAATCTCCGAGCTTTTTGAATAAATATATATGGCAGTGTTTTGCGGCTGTGAAATGTTATTTTTGCTAAGCTTAATTTTACTGCTTGCCATAACCTTAACGGAATATGCTCCGTTTTTGCTCAACACATTGGAAGAAGCCGAAGAACTGGTGCATTTATCAAACAAAATGCCGTCACTTTTCCCGCCCGAAACCGTGTTTTTTGAAAGCGAAACACCGTTGCTGCTTCTGACAGCGATTCCGACTCCGGCAGGAGACTTCACCGTGTTGGAGGAAACGGTTGTTTTGCTTTTGCAGGAATTGAGATAAATTCCATAGCCTTTTGACGGTGAAAGAACATTTGAAGTAACGCTTGCGGTTGATGAAACCAATCTTATGCCGTATGAATTTGTCTTTTCGGCTGTGTTTGATGATATGACCGCATTACTGCATGCATCAACACTGACAGCACTGACAAGTTTCCCGGCATTGTCGGTTACTTTATTTGAACTGATGGTGATGTTTTTTGAATCCTTTGCGGCAAGGGCATATTTTGCACAGGACGAGACCGTGTTTGATTGTACGTTTATATTATCACTTTTACTATAAACATAAATTGCATTTTCGCCGCAGTTTGCAGCGGTATTCTTTTCAATTTTTCCGCCTGAAACTGTCGAATATCGGACAGCCATTCCTTTTGAGGAACTGATTTTATTGGATAAAGCATTCACATTCGTGCAGCCGTCTGCGCTGATTGCGGCTGAAAGCTGTTTTAAGTCATCTGTTACGGTGTTTTTTGAAAATGTGATGTTTTTGCTTTTCTTGGCGCCGAGAGCATAGTTTTTGGCACCGGAAATTTTGTTTGATGAAATGCTGATGTTTTCACAGCTGTCATACGCATAAACCGCGAACGAAGAGGTATTTTTAAAATTATTTTTATCAACAGTACAGTCCGAACTTGCAGTCATTTTTACCGCATAGGTTCCGCCGCTTAAACATTCATTTGAATTGACAGCAATATTTTTGCTACCGTCAACAGACACAAAT
Source organism: Acutalibacteraceae bacterium (assembly GCA_051893965.1). Classification (GTDB taxonomy): domain Bacteria; phylum Bacillota; class Clostridia; order Oscillospirales; family Acutalibacteraceae; genus UBA6857. The sequence continues at coordinate 4,047 of JBJFHW010000191.1, read as the reverse complement.
GCCGTTAAAGGCTTTGAATCTTCAGTTGTTTTATTATTATAAAGCCAAAGATTTTCGCTGTTTTGAATTCTGATTGCATCGCAGGTGTTTTTATCTTTTTGACAATCCGTAAAATGAAATGTGTTACCTGTTACGCAAAAATCAGAATCGACAGTTTTACTGCTTCCGCTGGCACCGTTAATATCAATTGCGTGAAACAGCTTGTTTTTAACTGACGATGTTATTGAGTTGTTTTCAATTTTAATTCCCCTTGCCCTGAAGTCACCGCTGAAAGAATTACCCTCGGAATCAACAGCATTCTGAACAACCATACCGAAAATGCTGATTCCGTAGTAAAAGGATTTTGAATAATCGGTATCGCAAAGTGAGATTGTGTTGGAACTTATTGTTAAGTTGCTTTCAGGGCGTATAACAGGATTTTCACTTTCCGGGGCATAGTTGTTTGAAAGAGTTTCGGCCGTAACATCTGAAGCAATAATTCCGCAACCACAGTTTTTGATGACATTATTATTGATTTCACTGTTTCTGTAATTTGTTGCCCTGATGGCATAGCCTGAAATGTTTTCAAAAACATTATTATTAATTTTAATGTTATCCAGATATGTACCCACGGCAGCAGAATGCGTACCACAGCCTCGCGGTACGTTTTTAAATGTGCAGCCGGTGATTTCAACATCAGTTGATGTTGTTGCGTCATATTCGGGATAGCCGCCGAAGCAGACTTCTTTCAATATATCAATTTGAATAGCTTCGCAATTCATTGACGCAGGAATTGTTGAAACATTCATGTTAAGGAACCGGCAGTTTTTTACTTTGACATTTTTTACGGCAGCAAAGGTTAATTGGTGATGCACACCAAAAGAGTTTTGCATGGTAATGTTTTCAATCGTTACATTTTGTGCATGTGCAAATCGGATAAATGCCACATCACCGATGTTTTCAGCATCTAATACGGCATTTTTAATAACAATATTTTTATATCCGTCATAGCCGCTGCTTTTATCTTCGGCAGTGCCGGTTTTGATAAACGATCCGCAGTTCGCAGTTCTTTTAACCGTGGAATTTTGAAAATCCAGAATCATATTGCTGTAAACCGATATGGTTGAATCAAGCATATATTCCCCTGTCGGGATTTTTATTGTTATCGGATTGCTGTCATTGGCAATTTTTTGGGCTTCATTGATGGCTTTTTGAATAACAGTTCTTGCATTCTGAGAGCTGTTACCGCTTATGATCTCATAGGAAGCAACAACATTTCCGCCTGCATCAACTGCCTGCAAAGTCTTTGTTTCACCCTGAGCAGAAGCCGAAAAAGAAAGTAAGAATAAAACCAAAAATGAAACTGTAAAAGTATATATTTTCTTCATTTTTAACGTCCTCATAGCGGCAACGATCTTCAAAAGCGTAATGCCGTTTTTCTTTCTGCAATGTTATTAAAAGCTGCAATTATATCAGCTTTTTCTTTGTTAATTATATCTTAAACAGGCGCAACCTGTCAATAAAGACGTGCTAAATCTAACCATTGTTAAATTTTTCCTGAAACATCGTATAAAAATCTTTAAAACAAAAAGAACGGGAAGTTGCCCTCCCGCTCTTTCTTTTTTGTTTAGTTCTTCGGAACAAAGGATTCACAGTCAACACACTGGCACTGTGTCGGATTGCTTTCGTGCGTTCCGATTGAAACTTTGTCAAGAGTGCAGTTGTTTGATTCGTTGCAGTGATACATGCACTTCGTTACAGTACAGCCGATTGATTTGTTTGCTTCATCTGAACAATTCATGAATTTACCTCCGAAAGATATAATAAGCCTATACAGCCTAAGCTGCACAGGCTTTAATTATATTCTTATCCGATTAAAAATTTTTATTCATCAGAACTGGCCGAAATGAGTAAATGAATAAATTATTTTTTTGATAATGTTGGCAATATTTTTGAAAAAGCTTGCAAAGAAGTTATATATATTTTCCGCAATAGTAGTTTTTGTCTGATCAAGATTATCAATTACAAGATCATCGAGAATACCAACCATTTCAGAAAGATCACCGAGGAACAAACCGTTAATGATTATGTTAATATTGGATTTATCCTTATCCTCAAGGTCGCTGCTTAGCACTTTTTCTTTCATTACTTCAATAGCGGTACCGTTAGATTTATTTTTACCGACAAGGTTAAGATAAAGCATCATATAAAGGAACATTTCGGTTGTATCCGTTGAAGTTGAAGATGCTGAACCCTTAACGCTTGTTGCAAGCGCAAATCTGTATGTCGGAACACTGATAAACTGAAGGTGCTGTGTGTCATCCGGATTATTGAGGTTTGAAATGAGATTGAAAAGACCTTTCATCGTTCCGAGCTCTTCTTCGGAAATTGTTCCGCGGACAATATGACCTTTGAAAAGAGCTTTGAGCGGCTCAAGCATAAACATCGAATACGTTTTTGACATATTAGAAATAACCGTCAAAAGATATTCGATCGGACCTTTTTCAAGCACTCTTGTGATAACACTTTTAACAAGAGTTTTTGCGATTCTGTCGCCGCTTTTCAGCTTGCTTTCGCCGAGCATGTTGTCATCGCCAAAATCAAAGCCGAGAACATAAAGCAAAGGCTTGAAGTTGACACTCGTCTGATCGCACCAGTTATGCTGAATGACATCGGCAAGTCCGCTCGCAGTGGCAATTCCTTCATAAAAGCCTTCTTCAGAGCTGTATTTATCACCGGTGAGCGTTACGGGTGTGTAATCAGGATTTACAAGTTTTCCGATGAAGTTTGAAATAGCTGTTGCATTTTCCGCAGTGAAAAGCTTTACACTTCCGACTGAGCCGATCTTCTTTTTCAATACTCCGAGCAGATACATATTAAGGTTTGCTTTTGCAAGAGCAAGATCGCTTTTGGAAACGGAAAGAGTCGGCCACATAAGCGTATCTGAACTGTTATAAAGGAAATCGACCGTCAGACCGAGCATGTTAACATCATCCAGAACACCGTCTGCAAGAAGCTTTTCAATATCATACTGATTTTCACCGTCAAGATATTCACTCGGTATTTCGGTTCCGTCCGAATTAAAGTTTTTCAGCGCTTCTTCAAAACCGATACTGTCAACAAGCTTGTCAACATTTGTTTTTTCTTCTGCCGCGGTTGTTTCTTCCGGTACATCGGCTTCACCCTCGGCAAAACCAATGACAGTAAATGACGAAAGAATCATTAAAACCGACAGGAACAGTGCAATAAATTTTTTCATAATAATTGCTCCTTTGTTAAGACCAAACAAATTTTAAAAAAATTCCGGTCATATTTTATATCATTAGTTTAACATTTCTTTTTTATTATGTCAATAAATTGTAATAAACATTAATTTAAAAAGTATTATAAAGCTTCAATAAATGTTTTGCATGAAATATAAAGAATAAGCATCACGGCATCATCTGCCGCGGTGCTTATCCTTTTTCTTTTGCTGTTTCAGTTCAAACAAACGTTTTTCCTGCGCCTTTTTTTCTTCACGGCTTTTCTGTTTATGCTGTGTTTTGAACTGTTCGTGCTGCATCTGAAGCGCTTGCTGAGATTTTGTTGCAATGCCCGTTTGAGACAACTGTTTTTTTACCTCACGCTGAATTCGTTTCGGATTCTTTTTGCTTTCCTTAACAGCAGCTTCAACAGCAGGGCTGAAATGCAAATCATCATAATGTTTTAAAATGAAAGAATAAATTTCGCTGTCTTTCGGTTCGGCGCCGAAAGTGATTTTCGACACGGAAAGCTTTCCGTTTTCGTTTTTTTCAAAAACGCCGACCCAAAACGGTTCATCAAAAAACACGGTCAGTTTGCAATAACCTTTGCCCATAAAAATCCCTCCAAGAATTTAGTGAGCAAAGAACGGACAACCCGGAGGGGCAGGTTACTTACCCTGAACTTTTCAGGACGGCCGGGCTACCTACTGGCTCTGGCAGTTTTAAAAAACTGCGTTGCGTTTTTATCTTTGCTTTTCGGCGGCAACGGACATATTCCCATCATCGCCTATAATCAAGCCTTCCGGCACGATTAACTCTTTTTCTT
>JBJFHW010000190.1:0-2668 GCA_051893965.1 Acutalibacteraceae bacterium | reverse complement strand
AGCGCCGTTTTTCTTCTCATGGCAAAAGCCGCTTTCACCATTTTAAAAAACTTCTTTTCGTCACTGACAAACACATCGGGCTTTTCTTTTATATCAAGCTTTATGACTGCGCTGTCAACCTTTGGTGCCGGCATAAACGAGCCTTTGGAAACATCAAAAAGCTTTTGTGCCTTTGCAAAATAATTTACACTGACCGTAATGGCTCCGGCATTTCTGCTACCGGCTTCGGCGCAAAGTCGGTCTGCCACTTCCTTTTGAATCATAACCGTGACTGCCGAAATCGGAAGCTTGCTTTCCAAAAGCCGCATGATAACAGGCGAAGTGATATAATAAGGTAAGTTTGCGCAAACCACCACTTTCATGCCTGCAAATTCTTCTTCAATCAGCTTTTTCAGATCAATTTTCAATATATCGCCGTTGATTATTTTTACATTGTCAAACTCACCGAGCGTTTCGTCAAGCACCGGCAAAAGCCTTTCATCAAGCTCAATGCACACAACCTTTTTCGCTCTTAAAGCGAGTTCTTTTGTCAGAACACCGATTCCGGGGCCGATTTCAATGACCCCTGTTTCTTCATCTGCGCCGCACATCTGCGCCATTTTCGGGCAGACGGACGGATTAATCAAAAAATTCTGACCCAAAGCTTTTGAAAAAGTGAAACCGTGCTTTGATAAAATACCTTTAATTACGGAAATATCAGATAAATCAGCCATATTTTTTCGCGGCGAAATGCCGCAACCTCCCATAGATTATGAAACAGTTTATGCCTGAAAAGTTCATCATAAGCTTTCATTCTGAAATCATAAAACTTTCCGTCAAGTATAAGCGGCGGGACAGCACTTCAAATCAGGTGCTTTTTTGCCCGCGTATGAAAGAAAGCAAACAAATTAATCGCTTTTGCTATTGCATTTTCAGGACTTTGCTGTATAATATTTAAGGTACAAAAAACAAGTACGGTATATATTATAGTTGAGGTGAATGATTATGTCAATTCTTGTAACCGGCGGCGCAGGCTATATCGGCTCTCATACCTGCATTGAGCTTATGAACGCAGGCTATGACGTTGTTGTTGTTGATAATTTTTATAACAGCAAGCGTGAATCACTCAGAAGAATCGCAGAACTTTCAGGAAAAGCTTTTGCTTTTTATGAATGTGACATCAGAGACCGCGAGGGTCTGACCAAAGTTTTCCGTCAGGAAAAAATCGACGCTGTAATTCATTTTGCGGGACTAAAAGCGGTTGGTGAATCCTGCGTAAAGCCCCTTGAATATTATGACAACAACATTAACGGTACTCTCGTTCTTTGCGATGTTATGAGAAAGAACGGCTGCAAAAAAATTGTTTTCAGCTCTTCTGCCACCGTTTACGGAATGAACAATGTTTCACCGCTGAAAGAAACCATGCCCACAGGCGGCACCACTAACCCCTACGGCACAACAAAATATATGATTGAAATTATTCTTTCCGACTTTTTCAAAGCCGACAACGAATGGTCTATCAGCCTGCTTCGCTATTTTAACCCCATCGGCGCCCATGAAAGCGGCAGAATCGGTGAAGATCCTAACGGAATCCCCAACAATCTTATGCCCTATATCACACAGGTTGCCATCGGCAAGCTCGATTGTCTGCGCGTTTTCGGCGACGATTATGACACACCCGACGGAACAGGCGTCAGAGATTACATTCATGTTGTTGACCTTGCTCTGGGTCATGTCAAGGCCGTTGAAAGAGTTCTCGGTAAAACTGGCGTTGACATCTATAATCTCGGCACAGGCGTCGGATACAGCGTTCTTGATGTTGTTCATGCCTTTGAAAAAGCAAGCGGAATCAAAATCAACTACAAAATCGTTGATCGCCGTCCCGGCGACATTGCCACCTGCTATTCCGATCCGACAAAAGCGCTTTATGAGCTTGGTTGGAAAGCCGAAAGAGGAATTGAAAAAATGTGTGCCGATTCATGGCGCTGGCAGAGCAATAACCCAAACGGTTATCCAGATTGATAAAGTAACATAACAGTGGTATCAATCGTTACGAATTAACAATTTAATTTGCAATATACAAAACCGACCGCAGAGAATTTCTCTGCGGTCGAATTTTTATCTGATTTTATCAGTCCTCTTTACGATAAGCAGCAACCGCTGTTTCGTAAAGATTGTCGCCGTTGCTGTCCATAACAACAATTGCGGGAAGCTCTTCCACTTCAAGCTTGCGGATCGCTTCGGGGCCAAGGTCATCATAAGCAACAACCTCAGCTGATTTGATGCAGTGTGAAAGCAATGCGCCTGCTCCGCCGACTGCGGCGAAATAAACAGCGCCGTTTCTTACGATTGCATCTGCAACATCTTTTGTTCTTTTGCCCTTGCCGATCATGCCTCTTAAACCGAGGTCAAGAAGCGTGGGAGCATAGGGATCCATACGGCCGGAGGTTGTGGGGCCTGCTGAGCCGATGGGACGTCCTTCTCTTGCCGGTGAGGGTCCCATGTAATAAATGACATTGCCTTCCATTTCGATGGGAAGCTTTTCGCCTTTTGCAAGAGCGTCACTCATTCTTTTGTGAGCGGCATCACGGGCAGAATAAATGGTGCCTGTGAGATATACATAATCGCCGACTTTCAGGCTTTTTGCGTCCTCTTTGCTGAGGGGTACTTTAACAATATTTTTGCTCAT